>NZ_JBRRCR010000011.1:0-81541 GCF_056759115.1 Stenotrophomonas sp. STEN087
GCGCCCCCCCCCCCCCCCCGCGCGCCGCCGGCCCGCGCCCGCCGGGCCGCCCCCCCCCCCCGGCGCCGCGCCCGCGGGCGGGGGCGCCCCCCCCCCCCCCCCCCACTACCGGTTACTGGGTTTCGAGCTGCTTCCGCAGCGCGGCCAGCTGCGCGCGCAGGGTGTCGTTCTCGCGGGTCAGGGCGACCACGCGACGACGCAGCGCCGGGGCGTCCTCGCCCAGCTGCTCCAGTGCGGACAGCACTTCGGCATCGCGGCTGGCGACCTCATCCTCGCTCGGCTCCTCGAAATCCATCTCGGCCGCTTCAGGCTTCGGTGCGCGCGGCTTGCGCTTGGATTCGCGCACGCGCTTGGCTGCCTGCTTCAGCTCGTCCTTGCCACCGGCGGCGGCTGCGCGCTGCTCCTCTTCCGGCAGGTCGGCCACGGCCGCAGCCGCGCTGATCGAGATCACGCCGGCCTTCACCGCTTCCACCACCTCGGCCGCGGCCTGGGCGTGGATGCGCTCGATCATGCCGACCTGACTGGTGCTCAGCTTGGCTTCGCGGGCCAGTTCGGCACGGCTGATCTTCGGTGCGGGCTCCCACGGCGGGCTGTCTTCGCCTGCGTCGTCGGCCGGTTCGGCGGTGCCGTCGCTCTCGCGCTGCAGCTGCGCCTGTTCCACCTGCTTGCGGGCGGACAGGATGTCGCGCTTGCGCAGGGCCAGTACGCCGCGCTGGAAGTCGGACACGCTACGGCGGCCCAGATGCTGCTCGATCATCCACAGGTGCACGTCTTCCATGCTCTGGAAGCGGGTGTTTTGCACGGTGTTGAACGGCAGGCCGTGCTTCTGGCAGATGCCGAAGCGGTTGTGGCCGTCCACCAGCACATCACCCCACAGCACCAGCGCGTCGCGGCAGCCCTCGGCCAGGATGCTGCGCTCCAGCGCGTCATGTTCGTCCGCGGTCAGCGGGTCGATGTAGGCCTTCAGTTCTTCTTTGACGACGATGTCCATGGGCACGGCAACAGTCAGGAGCGGAACCGACCATTGTACCCGCTCGCCGGCGCCGGCCCGGGCTCAGGCGGTGGCCCGGATCATCTCGCCCAGGGTGCCGGTGATCTGGTCGATCTGCGCCTTGTCCACGATCAGCGGCGGCGACAGGGCGATGATGTCGCCGGTGCAGCGCACCAGCAGGCGGCCATCGTGGAAGCAGCGCCGGTACACCTCGTAGCCGCGGGCGCCGGCGGCATCGCGGCGTGGCGCCAGCTCGACCGCGCCAACCAGGCCGAAGTTACGGATGTCCACCACGTTCGGCAGGCCCTGCAGGGCATGCAGGCGCTCCTGCCAGTATTCGCCCAGCTCGATGGCGCGCTCGAACAGGCGCTCCTCGGCGTGGATGTCCAGGGTGGCCAGGGCGGCCGCGCAGGCCAGTGGGTGGCCCGAATAGGTATAGCCATGGAACAGCTCGATGGCCTGCGCCGGGCCCTGCATGAAACTGGCATGCACCGCATCGCCGACCAGGACTCCGCCCAGCGGCACCGCCCCGTTGCTGACGCCCTTGGCGAAGGTCAGCAGGTCCGGCGTGACCCCGAAGCGCTGCGCGGCGAAGGGCATGCCGACCCGGCCGAAGCCGGTGATGACCTCGTCGAACACCAGCAGGATGCCGTGCTGGTCGCAGATCTCGCGCAGCCGCTGCAGGTAGCCGGGGGAGGGCAGGATCACCCCCGCCGAGCCAGCGACGGGCTCGACGAACACGGCGGCGATCGTGGACGCATCGTGCAGCGCGATCAGGCGTTCCAGATCGTCGGCCAGTTCGGCGCCGTGGCGCGGCAGTCCCTTGCTGAACGCGTTGCGCTCCAGGTCCAGGGTGTGGCGCAGATAGTCGACGCCGCCCAGCTGCAGGCCGAACTGCCGGCGGTTGTTGGGCAGGCCGCCGAGGGCCATGCCGCCGAAGCCGACCCCGTGGTAGGCCTTTTCGCGGCTGATGAAGCGGGTGCGCTGGCCCTCGCCACGCAGGCGATGGTGGGCCAGCACGATCTTCATCGCGGTATCCACGGCCTCCGAGCCGGAGCTGGTGAAGAACACATGGTTGAGCCCGGCCGGTGCCAGCGCGGCCAGCCGCTGGGCCAGGGCGAAGGCCGGTGGCGATCCCATCTGGAAGGCCGGCGAGTAATCGAGCGTGGCCGCCTGTTCGGCGATGGCCTGGACGATGCGCGGCCGCGCGTGGCCGGCGTTGCAGCACCACAGGCCGGCGGCGCCGTCGAGGATGCTGCGCCCGTCGATGTCCTCGTAGTGCATGCCCTCGGCACGCACCAGCATGCGCGGCGCACCCTTGAACTGGCGGTTGGCGGTGAACGGCATCCAGTACGCATCCAGCAATTCGGGGCGCTGGGTGGCCAGTGCGTGCGGGTCGATCGCGGGGTTCTTCATGCCGCCTCCGTCGGTTCCGATGCACCGACTGTAGCGCAGCCCGGTCATCGCGGCGGTAGCGGCGGCGGCAGAACAGGCGCATCACGGCCACGGCGGTATAAACGAGGCATTCGCTGCCTGGAGCCGGACATGGCTGATTTCCCCGACCGCAACCACTGGCAGGCTCTGGCCAGCCAGCTGGCCATTCCCGCACAGGCCTTCATCGATGGCCGCTACGTGGACGCGGCCAGCGGCGCCCGTTTCGACTGCATCAGCCCGATCGATGGCCGCGTGCTGGGCCAGGTGGCCGACTGCGATGCGCAGGACGTGGAGCGTGCGGTGGCAGGCGCGCGGCGTGCCTTCGAGGCCGGCCACTGGTCGCAGGCCGGCCCGGCGCACCGCAAGCGCGTGCTGCTGGCGTTGGCCGCGCTGGTGGAAAAACATGCCGACGAACTGGCCCTGCTGGAAACCCTGGACATGGGCAAGCCGGTGCGCGATGCGCGTCGCGTCGACCTGCCCGGCGTGGTGCGCTGCCTGAGCTGGACGGCCGAAGCGGTGGACAAGCTGTACGGCGATATCGCGCCGACCGGCCCGAACGAACTGGGCCTGGTGAGCCGCGAGCCGGCTGGCGTGGTGGCCGCGATCGTGCCGTGGAATTTTCCGCTGCTGATGGCCTGCTGGAAGATCGCGCCGGCGCTGGCGATGGGCAATTCGGTGGTGCTCAAGCCCTCGGAGCGCTCGCCGCTGAGTGCACTGCGGTTGGCCGCACTCGCTGCCGAAGCCGGGCTGCCCGATGGCGTGCTGAACGTGCTGCCCGGGCAGGGCATGTACGTGGGTGAACCGCTGGCGCTGCACATGGATGTGGACGTGCTGGCGTTCACCGGATCGACCGCCACCGGCGCGAAGCTGCTGCAGTACGCCGGCCGTTCCAACATGAAGCGGGTGTGGCTGGAGTGCGGTGGCAAGAGCCCGCACCTGGTGTTCGCCGATGCGCCGGATCTGGATGCGGCGGCCAAGGGTGTGGCGCGGGGCATTTTCTTCAACCAGGGCGAGGTGTGTACGGCGGGCTCGCGGCTGCTGGTGGAACGTTCGATCCGTGACGATTTCGTGCACCAGGTGGTGGCGTATGGGCGGCGCATGCAGCCGCGCCATCCGCTGGAGGCCGATGCGCCGATGGGCGCGCTGGTCGATGCCGCGCACGTGGACAAGGTACTGGCCGACATCGCGGGCGCCGAGGGCGACGGTGCGCGCCTGCTACTGGGCGGGCAGCGCGCCGAGGTGGAAGCGGGCGGGTGCTACGTGCAGCCCACCGTGTTCGACCAGGTGCGGCCGGAGCAGGCACTGGCGCGCGAGGAAGTGTTCGGGCCGGTGCTGGCGGTGCTGGCCTTTGATGGTGAAGCAGAGGCCGTGCGGCTGGCCAACGACAGCCGCTATGGGCTGGCCGCCGGACTGTGGACGCGCGACCTGGGGCGAGCGCATCGCGTGTCGCGGCAGCTGCGCGCGGGCAGTGTGTGGGTGAATGGCTGGGATGGCGGTGACATGAGCGCACCGTTTGGGGGTTACAAGCAGTCGGGCAACGGCCGCGACAAATCGCTGCATGCGTTCGACAAGTACAGCGAGATCAAGGCGACCTGGATCCAGTTGTAGCGTTGAGCCGCCGGGCATGGCCCGGCGCTACCGGCACCGCGCGCTCACCACCAGCACCGCATCACGCAGCGCCTGCCGGTCCATTTCCTCCACCGCCCCCTGGAAATAGTCCATGTCCTGCTTGCCCAGCTGGCACGGATCGACGATGTACCCAGGCGGCCACAGGCCGAGCAGCTGCGCCACGCCGTGCACGATCTGCTCGGGCGTCATCGTCCTGCGGATGCGGAAGTAGTTCCGCCGCGGTCCGAACGCGGCATGCACCTCGCGACGGCCGATCAATCGTGGTGCCACCCCCGCCGCCGTGATGCCATCACCGCCGTCGATGCTGCCGGCCGGCAGACCCAGTACGAGGGGGGCCGGTGTCGGCGTACTGTCGCTTTCCACATCTGCCGGCGGCAGCGGTACAGGCGCAACCCGCCGCGAGGGGCGGGCAGGCGTCGGTGTCGCCAATACCGCAGCGGGCACGACGCGCGGCGCGGGCGGCTGCAGCGGCGGCGGCAGCCAGCGCAGGCTGATGCGTTCTTCGGCCTCCCGCGCTGGGCCCAGCCGGCCGCTCTGCCACAGCCACGCGCCCAGCAGGGCATGCAGCAGCACCACGACCAGCCGGGCCGCCGTGCGCGGCAGCTGCGGTGAATCGGACCAGCGCAACGCAACCACAGGGGCCATCGGCGAAGCATCCATGCAGGGACCGGTGGCGCAGCCTAACCAGTGTCCAGAAAAATTCCGTTGGCATCGGTGTCGGCTGAAACCATCGTCCCGTCAGGCCGCCCGCGCGTGGCAGAATCGGTCGATCCACCTTCCACGCCTTGCCGATGTCCTCGATCACCGCTGCCGCTCCGCCCGTGAATTCCCCCAGCCGCGTCCTGCTGGCCAGCCTCATCGGCACCACCATCGAGTTCTTCGATTTCTACATCTACGCCACGGCGGCGGTGCTGGTGTTCCCGCACCTGTTCTTCCCGGAAAGCAGCGACCAGGCGGCCCTGCTGCAGTCGCTGGCGACCTTCGCGGTGGCCTTCATCGCGCGCCCGGTGGGCTCGGCGGTATTCGGCCACTTCGGCGACCGCATCGGCCGCAAGGCCACGCTGGTGGCGGCGCTGCTGACCATGGGCCTGTCCACGGTGGCCATCGGCCTGCTGCCCACCCATGCGCAGATCGGCCTGTGGGCGCCGGCCCTGCTGGCGCTGTGCCGCTTTGGCCAGGGCCTGGGGCTGGGCGGTGAATGGGGCGGGGCGGTGCTGCTGGCGACCGAGAACGCGCCGCCGGGCAAGCGCGCCTGGTACGGCATGTTCCCGCAGCTGGGCGCGCCGCTGGGCTTCCTGCTGTCGGCCGGCATCTTCCTGCTGCTGGGTCGCTGCCTGGGCCAGCAGGACTTCCTGCAGTGGGGCTGGCGCATTCCGTTCGTGGCCAGCGCGCTGCTGGTCGGCCTGGGCCTGTGGGTGCGCCTGAACATCCACGAGACGCCCGATTTCCAGCAGGCGCTGGAGCGCAAGGCGCCGGTGCGGCTGCCGATGTGGACGGTGCTGCGTGGCCACTGGCTGCCGATGCTGCTGGGCACGCTGGGCGCGTTCGCCACCTTCGTGCTGTTCTACCTGATGACGGTGTTCAGCCTCGGCCACGGCACGTCCGTGCTGGGCTACAGCCGCGAGCAGTTCCTGCTGATGCAGATGGGCGCGATGCTGTTCTTCGCGGCGGGCATTCCGCTGTCGGCGCGTTATGGCGACCGCTGGGGCACGCGCCGCACGATGGTCTTCGCCAGCCTGCTGATCCTCGGCTTCGGCGTGCTGTTCGCGCCGCTGTTCCAGGCGAACAGCCCGTGGCTGGTGTTGAGCTTTTTGTGCCTGGGCCTGTTCCTGATGGGCCTGACCTACGGCCCGTGCGGCACCTTCCTGGCCGAGATCTATCCGGTGGAAGTGCGCTACACCGGCGCATCGCTGTCGTTCAACCTGGCCGGCATCCTGGGTGCAGCGCCGGCGCCGTACCTGGCCACCTGGCTGGCCGAGCGCTTCGGCCTGGTCGCGGTGGGTTACTACCTGTGCCTGACCGCCGTGGCGACGTTGTGCGCGCTGCTGGCCCTGCAGCGGCGCGCGCAGCTCAGCCAAAGAAACGCTTGAGCGTGCGGCCCAGCCAGCCGCCGCTCTGGTGCTCGCGGGCGAACTGGTTGAGGTGCGCCTTGACCTGTTCGGCGTAGGCTTGGTCATCGCCGCGGATGTGGTTGAACAGCCAGCGCGAGAGCATCGTGCGCAGTTCGTCGGTCACGTCTTCGCCGGCCTGGAAACGCAGCCGGTACTCGGCCACGCGCTTGATGAAGATCTCATGCACGCGCTTGTGCGCGGCACAGAACGGATAGCCCGCTTCCTCCATCAGCTCTTCCTCGAACGCGAAGTGCGACATGGTGTAGTCCACCACTTCGTCGATCACTTCGGCCACCACCGCCGTCTGCAGCCCGGCCTGGGCCACGTGCAGGTGGTTGAGCATGTCGACGATGCGTCGGTGTTGCTGATCGATCACATCGATGCCGATGTTCAGATCGTCCTGCCAGACCAGTAGTGCCATCCCCGGCTCCCCTTCATGTTCATGTCGGGGCTGACTGTAGGATCGCCGCGCTCAGGCGGCGTTGATCTGGATCAAAGCGCGGCGGCCATCGCCGCTTCGCGCGGGCGCAGCGGGTTGGCCACGGTCGCGCAGCTGACCCGGTTGCGGCCGGCCGCTTTGGCCAGGTACAGCTGGCGGTCGGCCTCGGAAATCAGCTTGTGCAGCGAGTCGCGCTGCGGGTGCAGGCAGCACAGGCCGATGCTGACGGTCATGCGCAGGATGGCGGTGCCGATGTCCACTTCCAGCGCGGCGATGCGCTGGCGCAGTTCCTCGAAGTAGACGATGGCTTCGTCCTGTTCCATCTCCGGCACCAGCAGGCAGAATTCCTCGCCGCCGAAACGTGCGATCAGGTCCTGGCTGCGCGCGTGGTCGCCCACCGCGCGGGCCACCGCGCGCAGCGCATCGTCGCCGGCTTCGTGGCCATGGGTGTCGTTGATGTGCTTGAAGTGGTCGATGTCGATCATCGCCACCGCCACGCACTGGCCATGCAGCTGCAGCTGCGGCAGCTGGCGCTGGCTCTGTTCCAGGAAGCAGCGGCGGTTGGGCAGGCCGGTGAGGAAATCGCGGGTGGCCAGGTCCTGCAGGGTGCCGATCAGCTCCAGCTGGTCGACGTTCTGCGAAACACGGCAGAAGAATTCCTCGCGCGAAAAGGGCTTCCGCAGGAAGTCATTGGCGCCGTTCTTCAGGAAGCGCGGGATCAGCGAAGCGTCGGTGTTGCCAGAAATGCCGATCACCGCCACCTTGTCGCGCGAGCGCAGGGTGCGCAGGCGACGGGTGAATTCCACGCCCTGCATGCCGGGCATTTCCTGGTCGACCACGGCCAGGCGGATGGCCGGGTGCGCTTCGATCGCGGCCAGGCCTTCGGCACCGTCGGCGGCCTCGAACACTTCATGGCCGTACATGCGCAGCAGCGCCGCGGCGTAACCTCGGGCCGAGGGTGAGTCATCCACCACCAGCGCGGCGATGCGGCGGTTGCGTTCCAGCCGCTGCACCAGCCACACCAGGTAATCGATGCTGCCGGGCGTGTTCTTCAGTACGTAGTCGATGATCTGCTGCTGCAGCACGCGCTTGCGCAGGTCTTCGTCGTACACGCTGCTGACCACCACGGTGGGCAGGTCGCGCTTGAGGAAGAATTCGACGACTGCATCGCGGTCACCGTCGGCCAGCACCAGCCCGGTCAGCACCAGGAACCAGCCGCCATCGTCACTCAGCAGGCGATCCGCCTCGGCCAGGGTCGAGGCCACCACTACCGGCAGTTCCAGACGCTGCTCGATCGCTTCTCGCAGCATTCCGGTGAACGCGCGGGAGTTTTCCACCAGCAGGATCCGCTGTGGAAGGGGGTCTGCCAGGTCGCCATCGACAACGACCTGCGGGAGGACGGGCATGGTGCGGAGGCTCACGTGAGGGAGGGGCGCTCGGGAAGGGTAGCGGCGGTTTCGACAGAAACTTTAGCCGCGCCGTGTGACCGCAGCGGGATGGCACATGGCTGCGGTGGACCGGGACCGGTATGCTCGGTGCCGCTTGCCGGCCGTCCTGGCCGGGAGCCCTCGGAGTTCACGGGCACCGTCAGTGCCCGCGCCGATGCACAGCGGCTGTGCCAGGCGAACGCGGCAATGCCTGGCCGCCCATCACCATTCATTCCACAAGGGGGTTGCCCGTGCGTTTTTCCCGTATGCGTATTGCGATTGCAGCGGCTGCGCTGCTGTCCACGCCGATGATCGCCGCTGCTGCTTGCTGTCCCAGCGACGGCAATGGCATCCAGCTGGCCAAGAGCGGCCTGGGCGAGTCGCTGCCTGCCACGTTGAACCTGAGCCAGGATCCGTCCTGGCAGGTGTATGGCTTCCAGCGCGATGGCATCACCTATTTCCAGGTGAATGACCTGACCGGTCAGGTGAAGCTGATCGTCGGCACCCTCGACAACGTGTTCTGGACCCTGCCGGCGGGCAAGTCGCCGGCGAAGACCTCGTTGCCCTCGCAGCGCCTGGTGATTCCGGCCAATGCGCCGCGCCAGGTGGTGTACCGTCGCGCCGAGTTCTCGCTGGTGGTGTATGGCAAGGGCGCCGATGCGATCTGGTCGGTGGAGCTGCCGGGCGAAGGGCAGTAACGCTGATGCATGACCGGCCCTGCCGCGCGCAGGGCCGGTCGTTGCGGTGCTCAGTGCAGGCCGTGCGGCGCCAACCTTGTCGGCAGTGCAGTGTCCTGCTCGGCATGCGCCGGTGAATCCAGCAGCAGCATCCGGATGCGGTTGCCGCGGAAGTCCACGCGTCCGCCGTAGGCAATGGGCCGCGCACTCAACCGGCGTCGTGCCAAGGCCACGGTGTCGTCAGACAGGGTGCGGTAGCGGTCCAGCAGGCCGACGGTGACCACGATGCCGCGCTGTGTTCCGCGGCGACCGCAGCGTGCGCGCACCTGGATCTGTCCGCGCTCACCGTTCAGAAGCAGCGAAACCGCCTCGGCCAGGGTGCGGTAGGTGGCCAGCTGCAGGCCAAGGTTCAACTGGCAGGGGTCGCCCTGCAGCTGGTGGCGACCGAGGCGATCGGTCGCGTCCCAGGCGTGGTGGATGCCGCTGGCCTGCAGGGCCAGATAGAGGCCCAGCTGCTCCAGTTCAGCCGGGTAGACCATGCTGGTCAGCTCGCGGAACTGCCGCGAATGGCTGGTCGCGGTGCCCAGCAACCGTCGCGCGGGTTCGTGGTGCCCATGCAGCTTCAGCAGGTCGGCGGTCTCGCCCAGCGACGTTTCAATGTCATCGGCAATGCGCCGCAGTGCCAACGCGCGCTGGCGCAGGTCCATTTCATTGGCGATATGCGCATTGCGGGAAAAATCGGCCGCCTGCCGCCCCGCCTGGTCCTGGTGCGCGTGGTGGTGGTAGTGCTGGCTGATGCGCGAGCCCAGTGCCAGCAGGGCGGTGCCGGCGACCGCGACGATCTGCAGGGTCATGAACGTGCGCTCATCGAACGAGCCGGGCAGGCCGCTGCTGGGCGTGCCCACGCTGATCAGCATGTTCAGCAGCGGCACCGCGAGGGCTGCACCGCGCCAGCCGTGCATGCAGGTCAGCACCACGGCGGGCAGTGCCATCAGCAGCTGCAGGCTGGTCTTGGCCGGGTCGGAGCTGGCGCCCGCCCAGATCGCCGCGCTGCCCAGCACCAGCAGGGCGGCCAGCGGGGCCAGGGTCGGCCACTGCCGCCAGCTGGACCAGTCATGTCCGGCGCTGCGCCGCGACCACAACAGGGCGAGCGGGACCACGGTGATGATCGCGATGTAGTCGCCCAGCACGTAGCGGATGGCGGTACCCAGGATCGGATCGGAGGGCGGGGTGGGCCACAGCAGATGGGCCAGGCCCAGCTTCAGGACCGCGGTGGCCAGCGCCGCCCACGCGGCGATGGACAGCATCCAGGCTTCGCCGCAGGTGGCCAGGTGCCGGCGGTGCAGGGCCACCACCAGGGCCACGGCGGGTATCAGGCAGGCCGATGCCAGTACCACCCACGGCAGCCCGTAGCGGTCGATCATCGGGTAGCGCATCTGCGCGAAGTAGGCGTACTCGCCCAGGATCAGATAGCCCCACAGGCGGGGCGGGCACAGCAGCAGTGCGGCGACGCGGATGCCGGCAGGCAGGTAGAACTGGTCCAGCGAAATCTGCCGGGTGGCCCAGCAGGCAAGCGCGTACAGCGCCGCCAGGGCAAGCCCCGCCGGGCGGATACGTACATCCAGGCGAATTCCATTCGTCCACCAGTTCAATCGCAAGCCTCCCATGCTGCTGCGCGCCAGCGCCCTTCAGGCTTCGCGCCTGGCCCCAGCCCGCGACAGTATCGGCTGCGGCGGACGCTTGCAATTGCCTGCAACGGCCGTGCCACTCCGCCGCTGCCGCGCGGTCTGCGACGGCTCTGACCGAGTTCACACTTTCACGTCACGGGGCTACCACAGCGCGTCGCGCAGCTTGTACCAGGACATCGCCGCCACCAGCAGCGGCGTGCGCAGCAGCCGGCCGCCGGGGAACGGCGCATGCTGCAGTCGCTGGAACACATCCAGCCGCGCGCTCTGGCCATCGATGGCCGCGGCGATCACATCGCCGGCCAGGCCGGCGGCGGCCACGCCGTGCCCGGAAAAACCCTGGGCGAAATACAGGTTGCCATCGAGCCGGCCCCAGTGCGGGGCACGGTTGCGGGTGATGTCCACGTAGCCGCCCCAGACCTGTTCCACGGCCACGTCGGCCAGCTGCGGGAAGACCTGGTGCATGCGCCGCTGCATCAGCCCACGCAGCCCCGGCGGCGGCAGCGCCGAGTAGCTGGCACGGCCGCCGAACAGCAGGCGGTGGTCATGGCTGAGGCGGAAGTAGTCCAGCGCCCAGGCGGTGTCGGCCACCGCCATGTTGTTGCGGATCAGCTGCCGCGCCCGCTCGGCGCCCAGCGGCGCGCTGGCGCCGATGTAGGTGCCGACCGGCATGATGCGGCGCTCCAGTTCCGGCAGCAGCCCCTGCAGCCAGGCATTGCCGGCCACCACCAGGTGCGCGGCACGCACGCTGCCCTGCGCGGTCTGCAATGTGGCCTGCGCGCCACGCTGCACGCGGGTGATCGGCGAATGCTCGTGGATGACCACGCCGGCCGCACGGGCGGCATCGGCCAGGCCGCGCGCATAGGCCAGCGGGTGCAGGTGCGCACTGAGCGGATCGAACATCGCGGCGCGGTAGCGCGGGCTGTCCAGCTGCGCGTGCAGGACATCGCGCTCCCACCACTGCATCGGATAGTCGTAATGGCGCTGCAGGTGCTCGCAGCCGGCGCGCAGGTCGCGTTCGTGGCGTGCACGGATCGCGACGCTGGCATGGCCTTCCACCCAATGGCAGTCGATGCCGTGGCGCGCGATGCGCTGGCGCATCGACTGCACCGCCTCGCGCGACCAGTCGAACAGATGGCGGGCGTCGTCGCGGCCGAGCTGGCGTTCCAGCGCATCCACCTCGCAGCCGTAGCCCACCAGCGCCTGGCCGCCGTTGCGTCCGGACGCCCCCCAGCCGATGCGCTGCGCTTCCAACAGCACCACGCGGTAGCCGCGCAGGGCCAGTTCCAGCGCAGCGGTCAGGCCGGTGTAGCCGGCGCCGAGCACCGCCACGTCGGCCTGCACATCGCCGCGCAGCGGCGGCAGCGCAACCGGTTCGGGCAGGCTGTCGGCGTACCAGCTGGGCGGGAAATCCGCGCTCACCGCAGGCCTCGCGGGCACGGGATGAAGGGGCAGGGCGGGGGCGGGCGATCACTGTTCACCGGCATAGTCTGGCCGATGCACGCGGCCGGGTGTGTGACGGCGACGACTTGCCGCCCGCGCGCACCGGCGGTTACTTTGATGCCCAGGCCAAGGATGCCCACGCCAAGGAGTTTCCCCATGCGCCGCCTGCCCTGGGTGGGCCTGCCCACCGACAGCACCGTGCTCGGCCATCACCGTTTCGCGGTGGCCGGCGAGAAGTACGTGCGCGCGCTGGTCGACGCGGCCGAGGTCACCCCGCTGGTACTGCCCAGCCTGCAGCCGGCACTGCCGGCCGAGGATTGGCTGCAGGGCCTGGATGGCCTGCTGTTGACCGGCGCGGTCAGCAACATCGAGCCGCAGCACTATGAAGGGGGCCGCAGCTGGCCGGGCAACCTGCATGACCCCGCGCGTGATGCCAACGCCTTCGCCCTGCTGCAGGCCGCGCTGGCGCTGGACCTGCCGGTGCTGGCGATCTGCCGCGGCTTCCAGGAGTTGAACGTCGCCCTGGGCGGCAGCCTGCATCCGCAGGTGCATGCAGTGCCGGGGCTGGCCGACCATCGCGAGGATCCGCAGGCACCGGTCGAGGTGCAGTACGGGCCGGCGCATGCGGTCACCCTGGCTGGCGATGGCTGGCTCGCGCAGTGGCACGGCAGCGACCACGCACAGGTCAATTCGGTGCACGGGCAGGGCATCGCCCGGCTGGCCGATGGCCTGCAGGTGGAGGCGTGGGCCGGCGATGGCCTGGTCGAAGCCGCACGCAGCCGCCACCATCGTTTCGTGCTCGGCGTACAGTGGCACCCGGAGTGGCGTGTCATGCAGGCGCCGTTCTATCACGCTATTTTCCGTGCTTTCGGCCAAGCTTGCCGGCAGTACCAACAGAACCAACTGGATTCCCGATGAGTTCCCGACCTCGCCCGCGCAAGACGGCCACGCCCCCCGCACCGCAGGAAAGCAGCCTGCTGCGCTGGCTGAAGGAGCGGCGCATCACCGAGGTCGAGTGCCTGGTGCCGGACATCACCGGCAACGCACGCGGCAAGATCATCCCGGCCGACAAGTTCTCGCACGACTACGGCACGCGCCTGCCCGAAGGCATCTTCGCCACCACGGTCACCGGTGAATTCCCCGACGATTACTACGACCTGACCTCGCCGTCGGACTCGGACATGATGCTGCGGCCCGACCCGGACACCGTGCGCATGGTGCCGTGGGCGGCCGACGCCACCGCACAGGTCATCCATGACTGCTACACCAAGACCGGCGAGCCGCACGAACTGGCCCCGCGCAACGTGCTCCGCCGCGTGCTGGCTGCCTATGCCGAACTGGGCCTGCGCCCGGTGGTCGCACCGGAGCTGGAGTTCTTCCTGGTGCAGAAGAACACCGACCCGGATTTCCCGCTGCTGCCGCCGGCCGGACGCTCCGGGCGTCCGGAGACGGCGCGGCAGTCGTACTCGATCGATGCGGTCAACGAGTTCGATCCCATCCTCGACCTGATGTACGACTACGCCGATGCGATGAAGCTGGACGTGGACACGCTGATCCACGAATCCGGCGCGGCGCAGCTGGAAGTCAACTTCACCCACGCCGATGCGATGGATCTGGCCGACCAGGTGTTCCTGTTCAAGCGCACCATGCGCGAGGCGGCGATGCGCCACGGCGTGTACGCCACCTTCCTGGCCAAGCCGATGGAGAACGAGCCGGGCAGCGCCATGCACATCCACCAGAGCCTGGTGCGGGTGAGCGACGGCAGCAACGTGTTCACCGGCGAGACCCATGGCGAGGGCGAGTTCAGCCCGGTGTTCGGCCATTACCTGGGCGGCCTGCAGAAGTACGTGCCGCAGGCGATGGCTTTCTTCGCGCCGAACGTCAATTCGTACCGGCGCCTGGTGTTCGGCGAGGTCTCGCCGAGCAACGTGCACTGGGGCTACGACAACCGCACCTGCGGCCTGCGCGTGCCGCTGGACACGCCGGAGAACATGCGGGTGGAAAGCCGCTTCGCTGGGTCCGATGCCAACCCCTACCTGGCGATGGCCGCGACCCTGGCCTGTGGCCTGCTCGGCATCCGCGAGCGGCTGGCCCCGGACGCGCCGGTGACCGGCAGCGCCAAGGAGCTGGGCTACAACCTGCCGCGCTCGCTGGGCGAGGCGCTGGACGGGCTGGAACAGTGCGCCGAACTGCAGGCCCTGCTGGGCGAACGCTTCTGCCGGGCCTACATCTCGGTCAAGCGCAAGGAATACGAGACCTTCTTCCGCGTCATCAGCTCGTGGGAGCGCGAGTTCCTGCTGTTGAACGTGTGAAGGCCCGCAATTGATGAATGAGCCGCCGGGGGGTAGGCTGGCACCCGTCGCCGGCCCCGCCGGCCTCCCCCCATTCCGCATTCTGGAGCACCCGATGAAGCTGCGTATCCTCACGCTCGGCCTGGCCTCCGCCATGCTTGCCGCCTGTGGCGGTGGCAACGGCGGCGCGCAGGACAGCCAGGTCCTGAACGTCTACAACTACAGCGATTACATCGCCGAGGACACCATCCCGACCTTCGAGAAGGAGAGCGGGATCAAGGTGACCTACGATGTGTTCGACAGCGACGAGATGGTCGAGACCAAGCTGCTGGCCGGCAACAGCGGCTACGACGTGGTGGTGCCGACGCTGAACTTCTTCGGCCGCCAGATCCAGGCCGGCGTGTTCCTGCCGCTGGACAAGAGCAAGATCCCGAACCTGGCCAACCTGGACCCGTCGGTGATGAAGCGCATCGCCACCCAGGACCCGGACAACAAGTACGGCGTGCCGTACATGATCGGCACCACCGGCATCGGCTACAACGTGGACATGCTGAAGGAGCGTTTCGGCGGCAGCGCCGACATCGCCAACAGCTGGGACCTGATCTTCAAGCCGGAAAACATCGCGAAGATGAAGGACTGCGGCGTGACCATCCTGGACACGCCGGCGGACATGATCCCGATCGCCCTGCATTACCTGGGTCTGGACCCGCACAGCGGCGACCCGGCCGAGCTGCAGAAGGCGGCCGACCTGCTGAAGTCGATCCGCCCGTACGTGCAGAACTTCCACTCCTCGCAGTACGTGGGTTCGCTGGCCAACGGCGGCACCTGCCTGGTGGTGGGCTGGTCGGGTGACATCATCCAGGCCCGCGACCGCGCCGAGGAAGCCAGCAACGGCGTCCACGTGGCCTATTCGATCCCGAAGGAAGGCGCCCCGCAGTGGTTCGACATGCTGGCGATCCCGAAGGACGCCAAGCACCCGGAAGCAGCCTACACGTTCATCAACTACCTGCTGGAACCGAAGGTCGCCGCGGCCAACACCAACTTCATCCACTACGCCAACCCGGTGCCGACCGCGACCCCGCTGGTGGACGAAGCGATCCGCACCGACCCGACCATCTACCCGCCGGCCGACGTCGCCGAGAAGATGTTCACCTACTCGATCAACACCCCGGAAACCGACAAGCTCTATACCCGCTTGTGGACCGAAGTGAAGACCGGCAAGTAGGTGCCGACCGTTGGTCGGCACGCTTTCTGGTAGGGCCGACCAACGGTCGGCCTCCACCAAGCAGAAAAACGGAGGCCAACGGCCTCCGTTTTTTTTGCTTCTGCTTCTGCTCTGCCGTTGACCTCCCCTCCCCCCCCGGCGCTGCACCCTGCCAACCGGGAACTCATCGCCGGCACTCGACAAACGCTTTCACCTCACCTCCTCACCCCTTCCCCTACCGTCCCGTATGGCACCGACCACCGCCACGACGAGACAATGACCGACCACCCCCCGCGCACCGACGCCCCCACCGACGAAGCCCCCTCCACCCACGAGGACAAGCCTTCGCCGCTGAAGAACCCCAAGGTCCGCTGGACCCTGGCCATCATCGGCGCCGTCGTGATCATCGCCCTGGTCGCCTGGCTCATCTACCACCTGCTGGTCGGCCGCTACCTGCAGGACACCAACAACGCCTACCTGCAGGCCGACGCCGTGGCCGTCGCCCCGCGCATCAACGGCTACGTCACCGAAGTGCTGGTGCAGGACAACCAGTGGGTCAAGGCCGGCGAACCACTGCTGCGCATCGACCCGCGCACCTACCGCGCCACCCTCGACCAGGCCGAGGCGGTCATCGCCGTGCGCGAAGCCGACATCGCCGCTGCCGCCGCCGGCGTGCAGGGCCAGCAGTCCAGCCTGCTGCAGGCGCGCACCCAGCTCACCGCCGCCACCGCCTCGCTGCGCTTCGGCAAGGCCGAACTGGCCCGCTTCACCCCGCTGGCCGCCAGCGGCGCCGACACCCACGAGCATGTGGAAAGCCTGCGCCACGACGTCGAACGCGCGCAGGCCCAGTACGATGCGGCCAAGGCGCAGATCCAGGGCGCGCAGAGCCAGATCGAGGCCAGCCAGGCACAGCTGGAACAGGCCAACGCCGGCCTGAAGCAGGCCCAGGCCGATGCCGCGCAGGCGCGCGTCGCCTTCGAAGACACCGAGCTGCGCGCGCGCATCGATGGCCGCGTCGGCAACAAGACCGTGCAGGTCGGTCAGTTCGTCGCCGCCGGCACCCGCACCATGACCATCGTGCCGGTCGAATCGCTGTACCTGAGCGCCAACTTCAAGGAAACCCAGGTCGGCCTGATGCGCGCCGGGCAGCCGGCCGAGATCAAGGTCGACGCACTGCCGGGCACCACCCTGCATGGCACGGTGGAAAGCATCTCGCCGGGCACCGGCTCGCAGTTCGCGCTGCTGCCGCCGCAGAACGCCACCGGCAACTTCACCAAGGTCGTGCAGCGCGTGCCGGTGCGCATCCGCGTGGAGGCCGGTGCCGAGGCTCGCAAGGTGCTGGTGCCGGGCATGTCGGTGGAAGTGACCGTCGATACGCGCAATGCCAAGGATGCGCGCGAGCGCACGAAAGACGAGGCCGAGGCCACGGCCGCGCCGGCGCGATGAACGCGACCACCGCCCCAGCAGCGCCCGCCGCCGAGGGCAAGGCCGATGCCGGTGCGTGGCTGGCCGTGGCGGCCGGCACCATCGGCTCGTTCATGGCCACGCTGGACATCTCCATCGTCAACGCGGCGCTGCCGACCATCCAGGGCGAGGTCGGCGCCAGCGGCACCGAGGGCACCTGGATCTCCACCGCCTTCCTGGTCTCGGAAATCGTGATGATTCCGCTGACCGGCTGGTTCGTGCGCACGCTGGGCCTGCGCACCTTCCTGCTGATCTGCGCCACGCTGTTCACCGCGTTCTCGGTGATGTGCGGCCTGGCCGATTCGCTGCCGATGATGATCGCCGGCCGGGTAGGGCAGGGCTTTGCAGGCGGCGCGCTGATTCCCACCGCGCTGACCATCGTCGGCACGCGGCTGCCAGCGAAGCAGCAGCCGCTGGGCACCGCGCTGTTCGGCATGACCGTCATCCTCGGCCCGGTGATCGGCCCGCTCCTGGGCGGCTGGCTGACCGAGAACGTCAGCTGGCACTACGCCTTCTTCATCAACGTACCGATCTGTGCCGGACTGGTGGCCTTGCTGCTGCTCGGCCTGCCGCATGAAAAATCGAACTGGGGCGGGCTGCTGCGTGCGGACTGGCTGGGCATCATCGGCATGACCGCCGGCCTGTCCGCGCTGACCGTGGTGCTGGAAGACGGCCAGCGCGAGCGCTGGTTCGAATCGACGATGATCGTGGTGCTCAGCCTTGTCTCGCTGCTGGGGTTTGCCCTGCTCGCGCTTTCGCAGTTCACCAGCAAGGCGCCGGTGATCCGCCTCAACATCCTCTTCCAGCGCAGTTTCGGCGCGGTGTTCGTGATGGTGATGGCGGTGGGCATGATCCTGTTCGGGGTCATGTACATGATCCCGCAGTTCCTGGCGATCATCGCCGGCTACAACACCGAGCAGGCCGGCTACGTGCTGCTGCTGGCCGGCCTGCCGACCATCCTGCTGATGCCGTTGATGCCGAAGATGCTGGAAACGGTGGACGTGCGCATCATGGTGTTCGGCGGCATGCTGTGCTTCGCCGCGGCCTGCTTCGTCAACCTCGGGCTGACCCCGGACAGCATCGGCCCGCACTTCGTCATCGGCCAGCTGCTGCAGGGCTGCGGCCTGGCGCTGGCGATGATGGCGCTGAACCAGGCGGCCATCACCTCGGTACCGCGCGAGTACACCAGCGATGCCTCGGGCCTGTTCAACGCCGCGCGCAACCTTGGCGGCTCGATCGGCCTGGCCATCATTTCCACGTTCCAGGAACGCCGCGCCACCCTGCACATCGATGCGATCGGCAGCAGCGTCACCGCCAATTCAACCATCGCCCAGGACGCGCTGCATGCCTATGGCCAGCAGCTGGGTGATGCCACGCAGGCGATGGCGGTGCTGGCGCAGACCGTGCAGATGCAGGCGATGGTGATGGCCTACAACGACCTGTTCTGGATCTTCGGCCTGATCGTGGTGGCGACCCTGCCGCTGGTGTTCCTGCTCAAGCCCCTGCCCAAGGGCGTTCCATTGGCGATGCACTGATGAATTTGACGACCCTCACCACCTCCCTTCGCCCGCACCGCCTGTGGCCGGCCACCCTGCCGCTGCTGCTGGCCGGCTGCATGCTGGGCCCGGATTACGTGAAGCCGGACGTGGCCACCGGCGCCACCGCACCGGCACGGCTGCCGCGTGCCGCGCAGGCCGACGTGCAGCCGGCCACGCCGCCCAGCCAGTGGTGGCGCGCGCTGAATGATCCGCTGCTGGACCAGCTGGTGGACGAGGCGCTGCGCAACAGCCCCAACCTGCGTGCTGCCCAGGCCAAGCTGCTGGCGTCGCGCGCGCTGCAGCGCCAGCGCCGTGCCGAGCAGCTGCCCAGCGTGGGCGCCGTCGCCGGCTATGCCAACGTCAAGGCGCCCAATGCGCTTGAAGACAGCGTGCGCGGCCTCGGCGAGAACATCGCCGGCGTGGCCGAGGCCAATGGCCGCCCGCAGGAGGCGGCGCAGCTCCGCCAGCAGTTCGCGGACATCGACCTGGACACCGAGCTGTACGTGGCCGGCTTCGATGCCAGCTGGGAGCTGGACCTGTTTGGTCGCCGTCGTCGCGCAGCCGAGCAGGCCGCCGCCGAAGCCGAGGCCAATGCCGCGGCGCTGGCCGATGCGCAGGTGCAGCTGGCGGCCGAGCTGGCGCAGGTCTACCTGGGCTACCGCAGCAGCCGCGAGCGCATCGCGTTGGCCGAGGTCAATCTGCGCGCCGCCGATGACAGCCTGCAGCTGACCCGACAACGACGCGAGCGCGGTGCCGATTCGGACCTGCAGGTCGAACGCGCGCAGGCCCAGCGTGAGCAGCAGCAGGCCGCGCTGCCGCCGCTGCGGGCACAGGCGGACGAGGCGCGTGACGTGCTGGCGCTGATGGTCGGCCGCGAGCCCGGTGCGCTGGACGCGCGGCTGGCCGCCGACCAGCCGTTGCCGGTGCTGCCGGCCCGCGTGCCGGTGGATGATGCGGGCGCGCTGATCCAGCGCCGGCCGGATGTGCGCAAGGCCGAGCGCGAGCTGGCGGCCTCCTCGGCGCAGATCGGCCAGGCGATTTCGGCCTACTTCCCGCAGGTGACCCTGCTGGGCAGCATCGGTGCCGGTGCCACCTCGATCTCCGACCTCGGGCCGGATTCGGCGGCGACCATCGTCGCCCCGTTCCTGCGCTGGTCGCTGTTCGACTTCGGGGTGAACAAGGCGCGCGTGGCGCAGGCCCGGGCCGGCAACGAGGCGCGGCTGGCGGCCTATGAGGGCACGGTACTGGCCGCGCTGCAGGATGCCAACACGGCGCTGGCCCGGTTCGGCGCCGCCCGCCAGCAGCTGCAGGCCAGCCTGCGCGCCGAGGCCTCGGCCGACCGCTCGCTGGCCCTGATGCAGCAGCGCCGGCAGGCCGGTGCCACCTCGCAGATCGACCTGTTGGACGTGCAGCGCCAGCGCCTGCAGGCCCAGGATGCCGCCGCCCAGGCCCGCCTGCAGCTGCTGGTGCGCTACGTGGCCCTGCAGAAGAGCCTGGGCCTGGGCTGGCAGGACGCCCCTCCGGTGGCCGCACGGTGATGCGTTCCGCCGGGCAAGGCCCGGCGCTACCAGAACGATGCCCCCGGAACCGTTGACGCCGCCGCGCACCCCGGTAGCGCCGGGCCATGCCCGGCGAGCGCAGCGGCCAGACGCCCGCCCGCCACAGCCTGTCATACCGTCATCGCCCCCCGGCCGGTAGAATGGCCACCGCTGTCCACCGCCCGCTCCCGGAGCCCCCATGCCCGTTGAAGCCCAGCCGGAAGCCGCCGTCGTCGATGCGAACGGTGCGCCCGGCTATCTCTCCATTCGTGACCTGCGCAAGGAATTCGATGGCTTCGTCGCCGTCGACGACGTCAACCTGGACGTGCGCAAGGGCGAGATCTTCGCCCTGCTCGGTGGCTCGGGCAGCGGCAAATCGACCCTGCTGCGCTGCCTGGGCGGCTTCGAGACGCCCACCAAGGGCAGCATCACCCTCGATGGCCAGCGCCTGGACGCGCTGCCGCCGTACCAGCGGCCGGTCAACATGATGTTCCAGTCCTACGCCCTGTTCCCGCACATGACGGTCGAGCAGAACATCGCCTTCGGCCTGAAGCAGGACGGCCTGGCCAAGGACGCGATCAGCCGGCGCGTGGGCGAGATGCTCGACCTGGTGCAGATGGCCCACCTGGGCAAGCGCAAGCCGCACCAGCTCTCCGGAGGCCAGCAGCAGCGCGTGGCGCTGGCGCGGTCGCTGGCCAAGGGGCCCAAGCTGCTGCTGCTGGACGAACCGATGGGCGCGCTGGACAAGAAGCTGCGCTCGCAGATGCAGCTGGAACTGGTCAGCATCATCGAATCGTCGGGCGTGACCTGCGTGATGGTCACCCACGACCAGGAAGAGGCCATGACCATGGCCACCCGCATCGCGGTGATGGATGCCGGCTGGATCCAGCAGGTCGGCAAGCCGGATGAGGTCTACGAGCAGCCGGCCAACCGCTTCGTCGCCGGCTTCATCGGCTCGGTCAATCTGTTTGAAGGTGTCATCGACGAGGACCTGCCCGAGTACGTGACCGTGCGCTCGCCGCTGTTCCCCGCACCGGTCTACATCGCCCACGGCATCACCTGCTACGAAGGGCAGCCGGTCGCGTTCGCGCTGCGCCCGGAAAAGGTGATGATCGGCAAGGACGAACCGGAAGCGCCGACCAACAAGGCGCAGGGTGTGATCGAGGACATCGCCTACTTTGGCAGCCATTCGGTCTACCACGTGCGCCTGCCCAGCGGCGCCAAGGTGCTGGCCAACTTCGCCAACTCGCAGCGCTGGGCCAGCGATGGCCTGACCTGGGGCGATGAAGTGTGGGTGCACTGGCGCGACAACGACGGCGTGGTGCTGACCTCATGAGCGCGGCAGGCCTGAAGCGCTGGCTGCCGGGCACGCGTGCCACGGTCATCGGCATTCCCTACCTGTGGCTGCTGCTGTTCTTTGCGGTGCCGTTCCTGATCGTGCTGATGATCAGCTTCTCGCACAGCCGGGTCGGCTCGCCGCCGTACACCTGGCTGCTCCAGTATGTCGATGGCGCGTTCTCGCTCAAGCTCAACCTCGAGAATTACCTGGCGCTGTTCCGCGATTCGATCTACGCCCAGGCGTTCCTGAGCTCGATCAAGATCGCGGCCATCTCCACCTTCCTCACCCTGTTGATCGGCTACCCGATGGCCTATGCCATCGCGCGCCTGTCGCCGGCCGCGCGCAACGTGGCGATGATGCTGGTGGTGCTGCCGTCGTGGACCTCGTTCCTGATCCGCGTGTATGCGTGGAAGGCGATCCTGGACCGCAACGGCCTGCTCGACCAGTTTTTGCAGTTCACCGGCCTGCAGTCGCTGATGACCAGCATGGGCCTGCCCAAGCTGCAGCTGATCGACACTCCCACGGCGGCCTACATCGGCATCGTCTACTGCTACCTGCCGTTCATGGTGCTGCCGCTGTACGCCAACCTGGTCAAGCATGACAACCGCCTGCTGGAAGCGGCCTACGACCTCGGCGCCAAGCCGTGGCAGGCGTTCCTGCGCATCACCCTGCCGTTGTCCAAGGCCGGCATCGTCGCCGGCTGCATGCTGGTGATGATCCCGGCGGTGGGTGAATTCGTGATCCCGGAAATGCTCGGCGGCTCGGAAACGCTGATGGTCGGCCGCCAGCTGTGGAACGAGTTCTTCAACAACCGCAACTGGCCGGGTGCCTCGGCGATGGCGGTGGCGATGATCCTGCTGCTGCTGGTGCCGATCCTGTGGTTCAACCGGTCCCAGCAGCGCCTGCTGGAAGGGAAGCAGGCATGAGCCCGCGTAGCGCAAAGGGCCTGGGCCTGGGCGTGCTGCTGCTCGGCTTCGCCTTCCTGTACCTGCCGATCCTGCTGCTGATGTTCTATTCGTTCAACAGCTCGCGGCTGGCAATGGTCTGGGCCGGGTTCTCCACCCGCGCCTACAGCGACCTGTTCGCCGACCGCGCGCTGATGGATGCGATGTGGACCAGCCTGGTGGTGGCGTTCTGGACCGCCTGCACCGCGACCGTGCTGGGCACGCTGGCCGCGATGGTGATGACCCGCTTCCGCCGCTTCCGCGGCAAGCAGGTGTTCGGTGCGCTGGTCACCGCGCCGCTGGTGATGCCTGATGTGATCCTCGGCTTCTCGCTGATGGCCCTGCTGGCCTCGATGGGCGCCATTCCCGGCTTCCCCGCACGCGGCCTGGCCACCATCTGGATCGCCCACGTCACCTTCACCCTGTGCTTCGTCACCGTGGTGGTGTCCTCGCGCCTGCAGGAAATGGATCTCTCGCTGGAAGAAGCGGCGATGGATCTCGGCGCCAGCCGCCTGACCGTGTTCGGCCGCATCACGCTGCCGATCATCGCCCCGGCGCTGGTGGCCGGCTGGCTGCTGGCCTTCACCCTGTCGCTGGATGACGTGGTGGTGGCCAGCTTCGTTGCCACGCCGGGCTCGACCACGCTGCCGATGAAGGTGTTCGCCTCGGTGCGCATGGGCATCAGCCCGAAGATCAACGCGCTGGCGACCCTGCTGGTGTCGGCGGTGTCGGTGGCCGCGGTGATCGGCTGGTACATCAACGCGCGTGCCGAGAAACGGCGCCAGCGTGACCTGCAGCTGGCCCGCCAGGACAACGGCTGAGGCCCGCACGCCGCCATGCGGCGGCAACACCCGGCTCACGGGTGCCGGCGCAGAATGGGGATCTGCCTGATGGAGATCCCCCATGACCGTCGAAATCGTCAACCCGGCCACCGGCCAGGTCACCTACCGCCATGAACTGTTCGGCGCGGCCGACATCGAGCAGCGCCTGCAGGCCGCCGCCGAGGCGTTCCCCGTGTGGGCCGAGCGATCCCTGCAGGATCGCGGCGCCATCCTCAAGAGCATCGCCGCCCAGCTGCGCGCACGCCGCGATGACCTGCAGCAGGCAATGACCGGCGAGATGGGCAAGCTGAAGGCCGAGGCCTTGGCCGAGGTCGAAAAATGCGCGGCCGCCTGCGAGTTCTACGCCGACCATGCCGCGGATTACCTGAAGCCGCAGATCATCGACACCGAGGCGCAGCGCAGCTACGTGCGCTACGAGCCGATCGGCTGCGTGTTCGCGGTGATGCCGTGGAATTTCCCGATCTGGCAGGTGTTCCGTTTCCTCGCCCCGGCCTTCATGGCCGGCAACGTGGCCCTGCTCAAGCACGCCAGCAACGTGCCGCAGTGCGCCGACCTGATCCTGGCGGTGTGTCGTGACGGTGGCCTGCCGGCGGGTGTGTTCGACGTGCTGCACATCGACAACGACCAGGCCGCCGAGGTGCTGCGCGACGCGCGGGTAAAGGCGGTGACCCTGACCGGCAGCGAGCGGGCAGGGCGCTCGATTGCCTCCAATGCCGGCAGCGAGCTGAAGAAATCGGTGATGGAGCTGGGCGGCAGCGATGCCTTCGTGGTGCTCGACGATGCCGACCTGGACAAGACCGTCGCCGCGGCGGTGAAGTCGCGCTTCGACAACAGCGGGCAGACCTGTATCGCGGCCAAGCGCTTCATCGTGGTCGAGGCGGTGGCCGATGCATTCACCCAGCGCTTCGTCGACGCCGCCGGCCAGCGCCAGTACGGTGATCCCAACGACGGTGCCACGACGCTGGCACCGATGGCCCGTGCCGACCTGCGCGACGAGCTGCACAAGCAGGTGCAGGCCAGCGTGGCCAAGGGCGCACAGGTCCTGGCAGGCGGCGAGCCGATTGCGGGAACCCACGCGGGCTATCCGGCCACCGTGCTCGACCAGGTGGGCCCGGGCATGCCGGCCTACGACGAGGAACTGTTCGGGCCGGTCGCGGCGGTGATCCGGGTCAAGGACGAAGCCGAGGCGCTGCGCGTGGCCAATGACACCCGCTTCGGGCTGGGCGGCAGCGTGTGGACCGGCGACGTGGTGCGCGGCGAGCGCTTCGCCCAGCGCATGGAATGCGGCGCGGCCTTCGTCAACGCCATCGTCAAGAGCGATGCGCGGCTGCCGTTCGGCGGCAGCAAGGAATCGGGCTTCGGCCGCGAACTGGCCGACCACGGCATCCATGAGTTCATGAACATCAAGACCGTCTACGTGGCCTGATCCCGAACGGTGGTGCCGGCCGCTGGCCGGCATTGCCCGCCGCTCCGGTAGGTATCGACCGTTGGTCGATACGCCCTACAACCACTTCGCGCGCTTGAACAACCGGTACAGCCCCACGCACACCGCGGCCACGCCGACGATCATCAACGGGTAGGACCACGGCTGGTTGAGCTCGGGCATGTGGCTGAAGTTCATGCCGTACCAGCTGGTGATCAGGGTCGGCGCGGCCAGCAGCGCCGCCCACGCACCCAGGCGCTTCACCGTCTCACCCTGCGCCAGCGTCACCAGCGACAGGTTCACGCTCAGCGCCGTGCCCAGCATCTCGCGCAGGGTGTCGATCACATCGCTGATGCGCGCGGCATGGTCGTGCACGTCGCGCACGTACAGCTTCACTTCGTCGGGAATCAGGTCGCCCTGGTAGCGGCGCAGCTGCGCCAGCACGTCCTGCAGCGGTGCCACCGCCATGCGCATCTTGTTCAGTTCGCGCTTGAGCTCGTACAGGCGCGTCACCGTGCTGCGCTTGTAGGTCTCGGCGAAGATGTCTTTCTCCAGCACGTCCAGCGTGTCGCGGAAGCGGGTAGTGATCGGCAGGTAGTTGTCCACCACGAAATCGGCCACCGCGTACAGGCAGTACGACGCCCCCATCTTCAGCAGCTGTGGCTCGCGTTCCACCCGCGCGCGTACCGGCGCGTAGGACAGCGATGCGCCGTGGCGCACGGTCACCAGGAAACGCGGGCCGAGGAAGGCGTGGGTTTCACCGTACTGGATGCGCTCGTCGACCATCTGCGCGGTGGTCATCACCACGAACAGCGAGTTGCCGTAGGCCTCGGCCTTCGGGCGCTGGTGCGCGTTGCGCGCATCCTCGATGGCCAGGTCGTGCAGGCAGAACTCTTCCTGCAGTTTCAGCAGCACGTCGTCGTTGGGGTCGAACAGGCCCACCCAGACGAAGCCGTTGCCACTGGCGATCACATCGCTGATGGCGTCCAGGCTGATGTCGTGGCGCTTGCCCTGGTCATCGTAGTGGACGCAGTTGATGACGCAGGCGGGGTTGTTCGACGCGGGTGCGGAAGCGGAGGCGGGCAATGACATGCCCGCCATCCTGCGTCAGCGGGGTGTTTCGGACAAGTGAGGACGACGGGCCAGCACCCAGGCCAGCGCGACGTGCACCGGCAGCAGCAGCACGATCCACTGCACGTTGTACTGCGCCTGCAGGCTCAGCCAGTGCAGCACCAGCGCCGCCACGGACTGTGCGGCCAGCAGCCACAGCACGATGCTGAACATGCGTCCCGGCACGCGCCGGCGCAGCAGCGCGATGGCGCCCGGCAGCAGCAGCACCGCCAGCGGCGAGAGCAGCAGCAGGTTGCGGTTGGCCCACGCGGCGTAGTGGATGCTGAAGCCCCACAGGAACACCAGCACGCCACCGAACAGGGCGCACAGCAGCCAGAACGGCAGGGCGATGCCGGCCAGCAGGCGCGGGCGGCTGCGCAGGGCCAGCACGCCGGCGGCGATCACCAGGCCGCACAGCAGCCACGGCCACCAGCGCCGCGCGAATTCCTTCGGCTCGGGATCGATGCGGTGCGGCAGCAGTTCCTGCTCGCTCTGCACCAGAGGCCGGCCATCGCTGTTGCGCACCTGGCGCAGCGCATCGGCCAGACGCATCGGCACGAAGGCTTCCTGCCAACGCGACAGCGGCTGGTCGGCGAACGGACCGAGGCCGACGTCGAAGCCCAGCCACATCCACGGTGCCGGCGATGCCAGGCGCACCGATTCGCTGCGGTAGGTGTTGCCACGCGAACGTCCGGACAGCTGCGCATGCAGGCCGCCATCCAGTGCCTTGTCGAGGGTGTCGCGCACCATCGTGGCGCAGTTGGCCGTGTAGTAGTCGTAGTGGTAGCGCGCGTTCTCAGGTTTGGCCCGTTCGGCCAGGCCGGCTGCCAGGGCACGGGCCTGGTCCGGGCGCAGGTCCAGCCACTGCACGCTGGCACCGCGGCCGGTCTCGTCGTAGTACGACAGGTCCTGCTGCAGCGGCAGCGCTACCAGGTAATACATCATGTCGCCGCGTGCGAAGCGGCTGATGAAGTCATCCTCGGACGGATCGAAGTAACCGAAGTTGTACGAGATCGCCTCTCCGCTGACCGGGTCGAGCACCACGATGGCGTCGTGGCCGAAGCGTTCGAAGAACACCGTGCCCGGCTGCATGGTCACCACGCCGATGCGCGGCGCCGGCGCTTCCTGCGGGGCGGCGGCATCGGTGGCCGGCGCGGCGGCCATCGCCTGCGCGAAGGCCGCCTGCGGCAGGGCCATGGCCAGCACGCACAGTGCCAGCCACACACTCAGGATCAGGCCCCGGCGCTTCAAGCGTCGTCCTGCTCGTCCGGCGGCAGCACCGTCACATGGAAGGCCTGCACCCGGCGCGCATCGGCGCGTGCCACGCGGAACATGAAGCGGTCCAGCGCCAGCTCATCGCCGACCTCGGGCAGGTGGCCGATCGCCTCAGTCACCAGGCCGCCGATGGTGTCGTAGTCCTCGTCGGAGAACGTGGCACCGAAGCGCTCGTTGAAATCGCCGATCGCGGTCAGCGCGTCGACCACGTAGCGGCCATCAGCCTGGATCGCGATCTGTGCCGATTGATCCTCGGCCTCGTCATGCTCGTCGTCGATCTCGCCGACGATCTGTTCCAGCACGTCCTCGATGGTGACCAGGCCGGCGACACCGCCGTACTCGTCCACCACCATGGCCATGTGGTTGCGCGACAGGCGGAACTCCTTCAGCAGCACGTTGAGCTTCTTCGCCTCGGGGATCAGCACCGCCGGGCGCAGCAGTTCGCGCACGTTGGCCGGCCCGTTGTCGGCGACCACGCCGCGCAGCAGGTCCTTGGCCAGCAGGATGCCAAGGATGTCGTCCTTGTTCTCGCCGTGCACCGGGAAGCGTGAGTGGCCCGATTCGACGACCTGTTTCATCAGGTCCAGGAAGGGCGCCTCGACCGGCAGCGAAACCATCTGCGAGCGCGAGATCATCACGTCGCCCACGGTCAGCTCGGCCACCGAAATGGCGCCTTCCATCATCTTCAGGGTATCGGCGGCGATCAGACCCTCTTCCTGCGCGGTGTGCAGGACAGCGACCAGCTCGTCGCGGGTATGGGGTTCGCCGGAGAAGGCGGAGGTCAGGCGTTCAAGCCAGCCGCGCTTCTTTTCATTGGGCTCCAGGGAGGAGCTACTACTGTCGTCTTCTGACATCTCTGGAAAAAGGGCACCCGGCAAGCCGGGCGTTGTCCCAAGTCTAGCAGGATGTTGGCGCCTTTCAGTGACCGCCGGCGGCCGCGGCCGGAACCTCGTCGTCGGCCGGCAGATCCAGGCTGTAGGTACAGCCGGCCAGGGTCTTGCCGGGGTGGCTGGCCACCGTGGACACGCTGAGGATGATCGATTCGATCTGGGCCTCGCCGGTCCTGGGGTCGGTCACGTCGCGGCTGACCACCTCGCGGCCGGCCATGAACTTGCCGTCCTGGTCGTAGCCGGTTTCCAGTTCCAGGCGCTTGGCCAGCGGGTGCGGGTCGGCCTGGTCCAGCACGGCCATCACGCTGGCGCCGGCCACGGCCACCCGCTCGGTCTGCTGGCCGAACACGGTGATCGGGTTGGCCAGGCGGAACTCGCTCATGAACTGGTTGCCCTGCGGCAGCGGCTGCAGGCCCTGGGCCACGGCCTTCAGCGGGTCGGCCAGCAGCGGTGCCAGCGCGGCATGCTCGGCCACGCCCTGGCGGCATTCGATCAGCGCCGGCAGGTCCAGCGGGGCGGCCGAAGCGGGGGCAGCGAGGGAGGCGAGCAGCAGGGGCAGGGCAGTACGCAGCAGCACAGGCAGGAGATCCGCGATGGAGGATGCCCGGACATGGTAGCGGCGGTGGACGGCGACTGCGACCGGTCGGCGGCTACGCCCTCAGCCCTGCGGTGCCGCGCGCCGGCGCGTCCAGGCAGCCCGCACCCCGCCGCTGGCCAGCGCCCACAGCGCCATCACCGGCAGCGTCAGGAACACCACGGTCAGGACCACGTGGATCAGACCCATCACGATGCCGGCTGCCAACGTCAGGTAGTTCGGCTGCAGCGGCATCGGCAATCCGACCGGGCCTGCATTGCCGCGTACCAGCATGTAGGCGGCGGCAAGCGCGAACAGGGCGAGCAGCTGCACCCGGGGCGCCCGGAAGAAAGGCAGGCTGCCGCTGCCGCGGTGCAGGCGGCGCAGCACGAAAACGCGCCAGCTGAGCGGGGCGGTGCACACGCCGACCAGCGGCAGCAGCAGTGCGATCACCGAGAGGGCGTTGAACATCTGCGGAGGGATCAGGCCGTGCGGCAGGCGCGACTGGACAAGGCCAATGAGGAACGCTGCCAGCAGGCTGACCGGCGACACCAGCGCCAGCGTGAGCAGCAGCCAGTGCCGGCCATCGGGGTGGCGCGCGATGTTTCGACGCGCCACGTACAACCCCACGACCGTTACAAGAATGCAGATCGCAGGTATGGCCAGCGCGGCCATGAGTTGACCCTTCATCGTCCATGTCTCCCGGGGATGTCTGCCCGAGAGTAGCGCGGTTCTGGCCTCAGCGCTCGCCGGCGTAAGGATCCTCGATGCCCAGCTCGGCCAGGATCTCGCGCTCCAGCTGCTCCATCGCCTCGGCTTCCTTGTCGTCCTCGTGGTCCCAGCCCAGCAGGTGCAGCACGCCGTGCACGGTCAGGTGCGCGTAATGGGCGTTCAGTGCCTTGCCCTGCTCGTCGGCCTCGCGGGCCACCACCGGCGCGCAGATCACCAGGTCACCCAGCAGCGGGAACTTCACCCCCTTGGGCAGGCCTTCGGGCACGTCGGCCGGGAAGCTGAGCACGTTGGTGGCGTAATCCTTGCCACGGTAATGCCGGTTCAGCGACTGCCCTTCCTTCGCATCGACCACGCGGATGGCCAGGTCGGCCTCGCGGATGCGTCCCTTCAGGGCCGCCGCCACCCATTTGCGGAAGCTCACCGCCGCTGGAAGGCCGGTGCGGGGCAGGGCGTAGCTGATGGCGACATCAAGTCGCACGGGGCCTTTGGTCATGGGGTAGCTCCAGGTTGAATCTGATGCAGGTCGCGGCGGTCGTAGGCATTGACGATGCGTGCCACCAGCGGGTGGCGGACCACGTCACGCGCTTCGAAGAAGGTGAACGTCACGCCCTCCACATCGCGCAGCACGTCGATGGCGTCGCGCAGGCCCGACTTCACGTGCTTGGGCAGGTCGGTCTGGGTCAGGTCGCCGGTGACCACCGCGGTGGAGCCGTAGCCCAGGCGGGTCAGGAACATCTTCATCTGCTCGATGGTGGTGTTCTGTGCTTCGTCCAGGATCACGAACGCATCGTTGAGCGTGCGCCCGCGCATGTAGGCCAGCGGCGCGATCTCGATGACGTTCTTTTCCAGCAGCTTGACCACCTTCTCCACGCCCATCATTTCGTACAGGGCGTCGTACAGCGGGCGCAGGTAGGGGTCGACCTTCTGGCTCAGGTCGCCGGGCAGGAAGCCCAGCTTCTCGCCGGCTTCCACCGCCGGGCGCACCAGGATCAGCCGCTGCACGCGCGATTCGTTCAGTGCTTCCACCGCGCTGGCCACGGCCAGGAAGGTCTTGCCGGTGCCGGCTGGGCCGATGCCGAAGTTGATGTCATGCGTGGCGATCTGGTGCAGGTAGCGGCCCTGGTTGGCGCCGCGGCCGCGCACGGTGCCGCGCTTGACCTTGATCGCCACGTCCTGCGCTTCGTAGGAACGCTCGGCGATCTGCTCGACATTGGCCTGCGCCAGGCGCAGGTGGATGGCGTGGCTGTCGAAGGTGGTCTCGGCGGCTTCGACGTACAGCGCCTCGATCAGCTTCTGCGCCTCGACGATGGCCTCGTCCGGCCCGCTGATGCGGAACACGAAGCCGCGGTTGGCGATCTCCACGCCGAGCTTCAGCTCGATCTGGCGCAGATGGCCGTCGAAGGGGCCGCACAGGTTGGCCAGCCGCTCGTTGTCTTCCGGCGACAGGGTGAAATCTCGATGCTCGATGCTTTTCATTGCGTGGGGTGGGGCGGGTTCGCCGTCCACCGCGATGGACCCAGGGAAGACAAGATTAGCGCGCGGACGGGCGGGGCGACAGTTCTCCACACCGGGTGTGGATCGGCGCCGAAGAAAGCTGTGGACAAGTATTTGCGGAGCCTGCGCGGCAAGGGAGGTGAAGCGCTGGTGAAAAATGTGCCAAGGGCGGCGGGGTCAGATCCCCGAAGGGGCTCTGACCCCATGGCAATCAATCCGCCACCACCCGCGCACGCAGCGAATTGGTCAGCGCCTCGGTGATCACCACGTCCACGAACTGGCCGATCAGGCGCGCCGGCGCCGGGAAGTTCACCGAACGCATGTTCTCGGTCTTGCCGGTCAACTCGTTCGGGTTCTTGCGCGAGGGGCCTTCCACCAGCACGGTCTGCACGGTGCCGACCATCCTTTCGGAAATGCCGGCGGCATGCGCATTGATGCGTTCCTGCAGGCGCGACAGCCGCGCGTGCTTTTCCGCATCGCTGATCGTGTCCTCCAGGTCGGCCGCCGGGGTGCCCGGGCGACGCGAGTAGATGAAGGAGAAACTGTGGTCGAAGCCGATATCCTCGATCAGCTTCATGGTCTTCTCGAAATCGGCATCGGTCTCGCCGGGGAAGCCGACGATGAAATCCGAGCTGATCGAGATGTCCGGGCGCACCGCGCGCAGCTTGCGGATCTTCGACTTGAATTCCAGCGCGGTGTAGCCGCGCTTCATCGCCGACAGCACGCGGTCGCTGCCGGCCTGGACCGGCAGGTGCAGGAAGTTGGCCAGCTGCGGCACGTCGCGGAACGCGTCGATCAGCGAGTCGCTGAATTCCAGCGGATGCGAAGTGGTGAAGCGGATGCGGCCGACGCCGTCGATCTCGGCGATGGTGCGGATCAGCAGCCCCAGGTCGGCGAATTCACCGTCGCCATAGGGACCGCGATAGGCGTTGACGTTCTGCCCGAGCAGGTTGATCTCGCGCACGCCCTGTGCGGCCAGCTGCGCCACTTCCACCACCACGTCCTCGAACGGACGGCTGACTTCGGTGCCGCGGGTGTAGGGCACCACGCAGAACGAGCAGTACTTGGAGCAGCCTTCCATGATCGAGACGAACGCCGAGGCGCCCTCGGCGCGCGGTTCCGGCAGGCGGTCGAATTTTTCGATTTCCGGGAAGCTGATGTCCACCTGCGGGCGCTTCTGCTCGCGGCGGGCACGGATCAGTTCCGGCAGCCGGTGCAGGGTCTGCGGGCCGAACACCAGGTCCACGAACGGCGCGCGCTTGATGATCGCTTCACCTTCCTGCGAGGCCACGCAGCCGCCCACGCCGATGATGACTTCGCGGCCCTTGTTCTTCAGGCCCTTCCACACGCCCAGCTGGCTGAACACCTTTTCCTGCGCCTTTTCGCGGATGGAGCAGGTGTTGACCAGGATGACGTCGGCGTCGTCCGGGGTATCGGTCAGTTCCAGGCCATCGCTGGCGGCAAGCACGTCGGCCATCTTGGCCGAGTCGTACTCGTTCATCTGGCAACCGTGGGTCTTGATGTAGAGCTTGCCTTTGACCTGGTCGGGCTTGCGCGGACCAGTGGGCAGGGCAACGAGCGGGGTACCGCCCGAGGCGGGCGGAAAGACGTCTGGCGTCCCGGTCATGGCGCTTAATCCATTCGGGTGGCGGGAAAGCGGGCAATTCTACCCGCATCCCACGCCGCTCGCCGCGCCCCTTTGGGGGCGAGCGGACGCTCGGCTGTCAGTAGAGCCAGGCCATGCCTGGCTGCGTTCCGTGCCCTGGGCGCGACGGACAGGTCCATCCACGCATGGCGTGGATCTACTGCAACCCCCCTTACGCCGCCACCAGCTCCGCGTCGATCTGCCGCGAGCGGTCGAAGGCGGCCAGCGTGCCCATCCGGTCGATATAGGCCACGGTGGCCGGGGCCGGCTGCACCAGCCCGAACTCGCGCATCCAGCCCAACGCATTGCCCCACAGGATGTCCGCCGCGCTCAGCGCCTCGCCCAGCAGGTACGGGCCCTGCGCCAGCTGCGCCTCGATCACCTGCAGCACGGTCTCGGCATCGTTGTAGGGCGACATCATCCGCGGCGGCGGCTCGCGGTGCAGCGCCTTGTCGGTCATCGCCGGCTCGAAGCAGGCACCGTAGAAGGCCATCCAGCGCAGGTAGGGGCCGCGCTGCGCATCGCCGATCGGCGGCGCCAGCCCGGCTTCCGGGTACAGGTCGGCCAGGTACAGGTAGATGGCCACCTGTTCGGTCACCAGCGCGCCGTTGTGGATGATCGCCGGCACCTTGCCCATCGGGTTGATGGCCAGGTAGGCCGGGGCCAGGTTGGCGCCGGCCTTCAGGTCCAGCACCTGCAGCCGGTAGTCGGCGCCGAGTGCCTCGAGCAGGGCGACGGCACCGCTCGAGCGTGAACGGGCGGCGTGGTAGAGGGTGATCTGGCGTGCAGACATGGCAGGGCTCCTTGCGGTGGGTGATGAAGCGGGAGGCCATGCTGGGGCACAATCGCGGACGACTTCTGTCCTCGATTCCTCATGCGCCATACCGCCCATCGACTGCTGCGCCTGATCTCGCTCCTGCAGGCCCGCCGGCACTGGTCCGGCGCCGAGCTGGCCGAGCGCATGGGCGTGGACCGGCGCAGCATCCGCCGCGACATCGAACGCCTGCGCGAGCTCGGTTACCCGGTGCAGGCCTCGGCCGGGGTCGGTGGTGGCTACCGGCTCGGCACCGGCGCCCCGGTGCTGCCGATGCTGCTGGACGAGGAGGAGGCGATCACCCTGGCCATCGCCCTGCGGGCCGCCTCGGCCACCCTGTCGGGCATCGACGAGACCGCCCGCGGCCTGCTGTCCAAGCTCGACCCTCTGGTGCCGACCCGGCGTCGGCAGCAGGCCGGCGAGGTGCATGCGGCCACCGCCACCCTGTCCGACCTGCCGGCCACCGATGCGCGCCTGCTCGGCCGCCTGGCCCAGCACTGCCGGCAGGCCGCACGGCTGACCTTTGAGTACCGCAGCGCGCAGGACGTGCTGACCCAGCGCCAGGTCGAGGCCCAGCACCTGGTCAACTACGGCCGTCGCTGGTACCTGCTGGCCTGGGATCTGGTCCGCGAGGACTGGCGCACCCTGCGCGTGGACCGGATGGGCGCGGTGCAGCTGCAGCCCGGGCCCGGCCTGCACCGGCGCACCCCGGCGCCGCCCGACGTGATGGTGCGGCAGGCCGTCAGCCAGGCGCCTTTCACCCTGCAGGCCATCCTGCGCCTGGCCGGCAGCCTGGCCGAGCTGGAGGGTCGCATTCCGCCCTGGTGCGGGGTGCTGGAGCCCGAGGGGCCCGACCATTGCCTGTTGCGCATGGGCGCCGAGAGCCGCGGCATGATGCTGGCCCAGATCCTCAGCCTGGATCGGCTGCCACTGGCCCTGTGGACCTCGCCGCCGGAACTGCGTGACGAACTGGCACAGCGCCTGGCCGGGCTGGGCCAGCTGCTGGCTGTGCCGGCGGTCACGGACTGAGCGGGGCGGCTTGGCAAGGCCCGGCGAAGCTGGGACACTCGCCGCCATGAAGGGGATACTGGGGACAACGGCGATCATCATCGCTGCGCTGACCGCTGCGCCGGCCAGCGCCGGCACCCTGTTCAAGTGCCAGGGTGCCGACGGCGTCACCAGCTATGTCAGCAAGCGCGTGCCCGGCGCGCGCTGCAGCAGCATCAGCTACAGCCGCGATACCCGCCGTCCCGCCACCCCGCGCGCCGTTCCGGCCGCGGCGCCGGTGCAGACCGCCAGCACCACTCCGGCTGCCACCCAGGTGGCCAGCGCCGAGCGCAACCCGGTGGCCGTGGCCGCCAGTGCCGCCAGCCCGGCCGTCGCCGCCACCCCTGCAGCCAAGCCGGCGACCACGCCGCGCGGCGGCCGCATGGTCAGCGGGCAGGTCTATTCGTACATGCAGGATGGCGTGCGCCACTACACCAGTGCGCGCCCGACCCAGGTCGCCAATCTCGGTCCGGTACGCACCATCCGCTACAGCTTCATGGAGCGCTGCTACGCCTGCGGGGTCAACCCGCGCGTGGACTTCGGCAGCGTGCGCCTCAACACCACCTCGTTCCAGACCGAGATCGCCTCGGCCGCACGTGAGTTCGGCGTGGAAGAAGCCATCGTGCGCGCGATCATCCATGCCGAGTCGGCCTACAACCCGACCGCGCTCAGCCGCGCCGGTGCGCAGGGCCTGATGCAGCTGATGCCGCCGACCGCCGCACGCTTCGGGGTCAGCGATTCCTACGACGCCAGCCAGAACATCCGTGGCGGCGTGCAGTATCTTGCGTGGTTGTTGAAGCGCTTCAATGGCGATCTGACCCTGGCCGCAGCGGGCTACAACGCCGGCGAAGGCGCGGTCGACCGCCACGGTGGCGTCCCGCCGTACAGTGAAACCCAGTACTACGTGCGCCGCGTCGGCCAGCTGGCCGACCGCTACCGCACCGCATTGACCAAGCAGTAGCGCCAGGCCATGCCCGGCGAGCGAAGCGGCAAGCAGGTAGGTGCCGACTGTCAGTCGGCACGCTCTACAAAGATTGTTGCAATGCGTTGTGTGGCGCGCGACGGTTCCGCTACACTCGCCCATGATTCAATGCGGCTCTGGCCCCCACCGGATCCGCTGGCAGCCTTAAAGCTACCTAATCAATATCGGAGTGCCGGATGGCCAACGATGGGGTACACGATCCAGTCAACACCGGACGTCGGCGTTTTCTTTCTGCCACCACAGCCGTGGTGGGCGCCGTCGGCGTCGGATTCACCGCAGTTCCTTTCATCAAATCCTGGAACCCCAGTGCCCGCGCCAAGCTTGCCGGCGCACCGGTGGTGGCCGACATCAGCGCCCTGCAGGAAGGCCAACGCCTGATCGTGGAATGGCGTGGCCAGCCGATCTGGATCGTCAAACGGTCCAAGGCGATCCTCGACGCGCTGCATGGGCTGGATGGCCGTCTCAAGGACCCAGAGTCCGGCGAGAAGGACCAGCAGCCGGACTACGTGCTCAAGCAGAACCCCGAGCTGCGTTCGATCAAGCCGGATGTCTCCGTGCTGGTCGGGCTGTGCACGCACCTGGGCTGTTCGCCTGAAATGGTGGCCGAGATCCGGCCCGAGCCGTACGACCCGCAGTGGAAGGGCGGCTACTTCTGCCCCTGCCACAAGTCGCGCTTCGACATGTCCGGCCGCGTCTTCAAGGACGTGCCGGCGCCGATCAACCTGAAGGTGCCCGCGCACCATTACCAGGACGACAACACCATCATCATCGGTGTCGATCCGCAGGGGGCAGCCTGATGGCCAATATCCTCGCCCGTACCGCCAGCGGCGTGGCCGACTGGGTCAACGCGCGCGCGCCCGGCCTGATGCCGGTCTACCGCAAGCACGTCAGCGAGTACTACGCGCCGAAGAACTTCAACCTCTGGTACTACTTCGGCTCGCTGGCGCTGCTGGTGCTGGTCAACCAGATCGTCACCGGCATCTTCCTGACGATGCACTACAAGACCAACGCCGCCGAGGCGTTCGGTTCCATCGAATACATCATGCGGGACGTGGAGTGGGGCTGGCTGATCCGCTACATGCACTCCACCGGGGCCTCGCTGTTCTTCATCGTGGTCTACCTGCACATGTTCCGCGGCCTGATGTACGGCAGTTACCAGAAGCCGCGCGAGCTGGTGTGGATCCTCGGCATGCTGATCTACCTGGTGCTGATGGCCGAAGCCTTCATGGGCTACGTGCTGCCGTGGGGCCAGATGTCGTTCTGGGGCGCGAAGGTCATCATTTCGCTGTTCGGCGCGATACCGGTCATCGGCAACGGCCTGACCGAATGGATCATGGGCGACTACCTGCCCAGTGATGCCACGCTCAACCGCTTCTTCGCCCTGCACGTCATCGCCCTGCCGCTGGTGCTGCTGCTGCTGGTGGTACTGCACCTGGGCGCGCTGCATGAAGTGGGTTCCAACAACCCCGACGGTGTCGAGATCAAAAAGGGGCCCAAGGGCAACCGCTGGTCGCCGAACGCGCCGGCCGATGGCATTCCGTTCCATCCGTACTACACGCTCAAGGATGGCGTCGGCGCCGGCTTCCTGCTGATCATCGCCGCCTTCATCATCTTCTTCGCACCGGCCTTCGGTGGCCTGTTCCTGGAGCACGACAACTTCACCGAGGCCAACCGCCTGGTGACGCCCGAGCACATCAAGCCGGTCTGGTACTACACGCCGTACTACGCGATGTTGCGCGTGGTGCCCAACAAGCTGGGCGGCGTGCTGGTGATGTTCTCGGCCATCGCGATCCTGTTCCTGGTGCCGTGGCTGGACCGTGCGAAGGTCAAGTCCTACCGCTATCGCGGCGTGCTTTCGAAGGTGCTGCTGGGCGTGTTCGCCGTGTGCTTCGTCTGGCTGGGCGTGATCGGTTCCGGCCCCGGTACCGATGCGCATGAAACCTACGTCGGGCGGGTGCTGACCTTCCTGTACTTCGCGTTCTTCATCACCATGCCGGTATGGACAAGGTTGGACAGGACCAAACCGGTACCGGAGAGGGTGACCACCCATGACTGATCGCTGGATGGTCCGGCTGGCCCTGACGGCCACCCTGATGCTGGGCAGTTTCCTGGCCTCCGCCGCCGAAGGTGGCACCAAGCTGCTGCAGGCCGGCAACGACCTCGGTGACCGCGCATCGCTGCAGCGCGGTGCGCAGCTGTACATGAACTACTGTTCCGGCTGCCACGCGCTGAAGTACCTGCGCTATTCGCGCATGGCGCAGGACCTGGGCCTGAGCGAGGAAGAGGTGATGGCCAACCTCAACTTCACCGGCTCGGCGATCGGCGACCCGATCCCGGTGGCGATGCCCAAGGAACAGGCGGAGAAGTGGTTCGGCAAGATGCCGCCGGACCTCAGCCTGATCTCGCGGGTGCGCGGCAGCGACTGGGTCTACACCTACCTCAAGTCGTTCTACCTGGACAGCAGCCGGCCGCTGGGCTGGAACAACGCCCTGTTCGCCAACGCATCCATGCCCAATCCGCTGTGGGAGATGCAGGGCCTGCAGCACGCGGTGCATGGCAAGGCCGAGGCGCCGGGCATGGATCCGCCGGTCACCGGGCTGCGCCTGGAAACGCCGGGCAACGTCGATGCCGGGCAGTACGACCAGGCCGTGCGGGACATCACCAACTTCCTTGAGTACGCCGGTGAACCGGCCGCCTTGAAGCGCCAGCAGCTGGGTGTGTGGGTGATCCTGTTCCTGGCCCTGCTGACCTTCCTGCTGTACCTGCTGAAGAAGGAATACTGGAAGGACGTGCACTGATTCTGCTGCCGGCACGACGCAAAGCCTATTGGCTTTTGTGATGCTCGGTTGCACACTCGGGGAGGAGTCGACCGCCAGCACGGTGCTGGCGGCGCCGATGCGGCAGGCGGTCTCCTGTCGTGGGAGAGCCTTTGATGGCGGCGAGCGTACGCATGCGCAATACACTGACGCTGTTTTCCTCGAACGATGATGTCCTGTGCCACCGGGTCCGCCTGGTCCTGGCGGCCAAAGGGGTCAGCTATGACTCCGTTGCTGTCGATCCGCAGAACCCGCCTGAAGATCTGATCGACCTCAATCCCTACCACTCGGTGCCGACCCTAGTCGAGCGCGAGCTGGTGCTGTACGCCGCCTCGGTGGTCAGCGAGTACCTCGACGAGCGCTACCCGCATCCGCCGCTGATGCCGGTCGATCCGCTCTCGCGTGCACGCATCCGCCTGGCCATGCTGCGCATCGAGCACGACTGGGTGCCGCAGGTGCAGGCCATCCAGCTGGGCAACAAGACCCAGGCCGAAGCCGGTCGTAAGCGCCTGAAGGAACTGCTGACCGCCTCGCTGCCGCTGTTCAAGGCCAGCAAGTTCTTCCTCAACCCGGAAATGAGCCTGGCTGACTGCGCGATGGCACCGATCATCTGGCGGCTGCAGTCGCTGGACGTGCCGCTGCCCAAGGATGGCAAGGCCATCGAGGACTACGGCAACCGCATCTTCCGCCACCCCGGTTTCGTCCGCAGCCTGACCGACCAGGAAAAGAAGCTGCGCGACCTGCCGGGCTGATCCCGGCGGGCGCATTCCGTCTGCATGCCCATCGGCGTGCAGGCGATCCGCCCCGGCAGGGGCGTCGGGCGCGTACACTTCACGCATGACCGACGACTTCTTCCACATGACCAGCCACCGCCCGTACCTGCTGCGGGCGCTGGTGGAATGGATCAACGACAACCAGCTGACCCCGCACATCCTGGTCGATGCCGGCGTTCCCGGCGTCCAGGTGCCGCCTTCGGCGGTGAAGGATGGCCGCGTGGTGCTCAACATCGCCGAGCGCGCGGTGGTGCAGCTGATGATCAACAACGAGATGGTGAGCTTCTCGGCCCGCTTCTCCGGTACCAGCTATCCGGTGCAGGTGCCGATCAGTGCGGTGCTGGCCGTGTACGCGCGCGAGACCGGGCAGGGCATGGCGCTGCCGGACGATATTCCGGGTACCGAACCGGCACCGACCAGCGACGAGCTGCTGCACGAAGGCGAGACCCCGTCGGATGACACGCCGCCGGACGACCGCCCGCCGACCACGCCGCCGCCGAAGGGCCGCCCGACGCTGCGCGTTGTGAAGTAACGGTAGGTGCCGACAAGCAACGGTAGGTGCCGACCGCTGGTCGGCACTCCATAAAGCAACGGTGGGTGCCGACCGTTGGTCGGCACGCTTCTGCCCGGCGCTACCGGGTTCAGACGTCCTCTGCGTCTTCCACATCCGCGCGGATCTGGCTGATCCGCGCCGCACCCGGGCCGGTGAACGACACCAGCTGGTCGCCGCGCAGCACCATGCGGCCGACGTGGCGATCGATGCCGTCGTAGGAATACTCGAACTTGAAGGTGCGCTCGAAGCCGAGCCGCCCATCCTCGCCGCGCGACAGGCGCATGCCGGTGGCGTGCACCGCCTGGTCCAGCCACTGCACGTCGGCGGCGCGGCAGGCATTGCGGCCAAGTTCGATGGCACGTTCGGCGGCGGAACGCGCGGCGTTCCAGAAGAAGTAGACGATGCCGCCGGCAATCAGCAGCAACAACAGGGTAGGCATGGCGTCACGCGTGCAGGGTCGATCCCGCAAAGATGGCGGCGAACGCGCAGCGGATCAAGCCATCCTGCTCATTGTCCATTCGTTGGCGGTGCAACCGGCGGCAATGCCACCCGCGATGCGGGGGCCGTCAGCTGCAGCAGTGCCGCCCAGTCCTGACGGTTGAAGCTGCATTCGTCCTCGCGGCCGGGCGTGCAGCTGGGGTCGATGCCGGTGCTGCTGCGATCGCGCGCGGGCGGCAGCTGGATCAGGCCCGTGCGGTCCAGCTGCAGCAGGCGCATGGCCACGGTGTTCATCACGTTGCCGCCCACCAGGTACAGGGTCTGGTCGCCGCCGAGGTTGGCCGCCACCACGACTTCGCAATGCGATTTCCAGTGACCGACCGAGCCGTTGCCCAGCGCTTTCACCAGCCCGCTGTAGCTCAGCGTGCTGCTGCGGTCGCGCAGGAAGCACAGCAGGTCGCCCGGTGCCGGCTTGGCCGTGGCCGGATCCACCAGCCGGTACGGCACGCCGGTCGGCCCCGCCTGGTAGGCGGCGCGGATGTAGTCGATATGCCGCGGCGAAGTGGTGAAGCCCGGCACGCCGGCGCGGGTCATCACCCAGGAAATGAACGCGGCCGACCACGGGTTGTCGACCAGGAAGGCGCGGCAGTCGCTGTCGGTGTAGCGCGTGCCCAGCGGCGCCAGGCAGCTGCTGGCGCCGGGAATGCTGCCCATCGCGTTGAGCGTGCCGCTGTCGCGCCAGTAGCTGGCCACGCGCTGCCAGGCGATCAGGCCGTTGTCGGCCAGGTTCTCGTTCTCCGCTTCGGTGACGCTGAGGCTGGCCGCGCGCCCCTCGCGGTCGATGAAGGGGCGGTACCAGAGCCGATGTTCATTGCAGGCAGCATTGCGGATGGAGATCGCCAGCGGACTGAGGCCGAAGCGGGGTGGCACGTCGCAGGCTTCGGCGGCGGCGGCTGACAGCGGCGCGGCGGCCAGCAGCAGGCAGGCAGGCAACAGCATCCGGCGCATGCGCGGCTCCTGTGGGGGATGGCCGCAGCGTCGCAGAGGCAGGCGTAGCCGAATCGTGAAGGCCTCCGAACCGGTAGCGCCGGGCCATGCCTGGCGAGCGAAGCGGCAGCTCGAGGGGCAGCCGAGCGTGGGCTCGGCTCTACAGGATCCACCCTCAACCCGGCGGCGGCCCCAGCTTCAGCGACAGGTCGATCGCCTGCACGTGCTTGGTCAGGCCGCCGATGGAAATGCAGTCCACGCCGTCCTCGGCGATCGCGCGCAATCCCTCCAGGCCCACACTGCCGGAGACTTCCAGCGGAATGCGCCCAGCGGTGATGCGCACGGCCTCGCGGCGCAGCGCGGCATCGAAGTCGTCCAGCAGGATGCGCTCGCAGCCGGCATCCAGTGCCTGCTGCAGCTGCTCCAGGTCTTCCACCTCCACCACCAGCGGCAACGACGGCCACTGCTGGCGCGCGGCAGCCACCGCAGCGGGCAGCGAGCCGGCGGCACGGATGTGGTTTTCCTTCAGCATCACCGTGTCGTACAGGCCGAAGCGGTGGTTGTCACCGCCGCCGCAGCGCACCGCGTACTTCTGCGCGAGGCGCAGGCCGGGCAGGGTCTTGCGGGTATCGAGGATGCGCGTGCCGGTGCCGGCCACGGCGGCCACGTAGCGGGCGGTGGTGGTGGCGGTGCCGGACAGGGTCTGCAGGAAATTCAGCGAGGTGCGCTCGGCGCTGACCAGACTGCGGCTGCGCCCGTGCAGCAGGGCCAGCACGGTGCCGGCGGCGACGCGGTCGCCCTCGGCCACGCGCCATTCGATGCGGACGTCCGGGTCGAGCGCCCGATGGGTGGCGTCGAACCAGGGGCGACCGGCGATCACCGCATCATCCTGCTTGCACAGCAGGTAGGCGCTGTCGGCCTGGTCGGGCAGCAGGGCGGCGGTGACGTCACCGCTGCCCAGGTCCTCGGCCAACGCGCGGGCGACATCGGCCGCGACGTGGGCCGCATCCGGCGTCGGCAGGGCGGTCATGCGGCGGGGAAGTCGGCGATCTGCGCGGTCGGGATGGCCTCTTCGGCCAGCAGCACCGGAATGCCGTCGTCGACCCGGAACACCTGCTTGCGGTCGCGGGTGACCAGCGCTTCGCGCAGCGGCTGGGCCAGCGGGTTGCCGTCGGCCTTGTTGACCGAGCCGGCGGAAATGGCCTTGTTGAGGGCTTCCAGGCCCTTGCCATCCAGCAGGGACAGGGGCTGGCGGGTGTCCGGCGACACCAGCAGGTCAAGCAGCTTGCGATCCATGGTTCTTCGTCTTGCGTGGAAGACGGCTAGAATACGTCTTTAAGGCAGGTGACGGCCAATGACCCCCAACCCGATCGCGCCGCTTGTCGGCATCGTCATGGGTTCCCGCTCCGACTGGGAAACCATGCAGCACGCCGCCCAGAAGCTTGAAGCCCTGGGTGTTCCGTTCGAAGTGAAGGTGGTCTCCGCCCACCGCACCCCGGACGTATTGTTCAGCTATGCAGAAGAGGCGGGCCCGCGCGGCCTGCGCGCGATCATCGCCGGTGCCGGCGGGGCCGCGCACCTGCCGGGCATGATCGCCGCCAAGACCGCCGTGCCGGTGCTGGGCGTGCCGGTGCAGTCCAAGGCCCTCAACGGCATGGATTCGCTGCTGTCGATCGTGCAGATGCCGGCCGGCATTCCGGTCGCCACCTTCGCCATCGGCAATGCGGGCGCGTCCAACGCGGCGCTGTTCGCCGCGGCGATGCTGGCCAGCGACCAGCCGGCCATCGGTCAGGCGCTGGAGGCCTTCCGCACCCGCCAGACCGAAGATGTCATGGCCCACGACGATCCGCGCCAATGAGCCTGACCGTCGGCATCCTGGGCGGCGGACAGCTCGCCCGCATGATGGTCCTGGCCGGTGCGCCGCTGGGGCTGCGCTTCGAGCTGTACGACCCGGCGGCCGACGCCTGCAGCGGCCCGCTGGCGCCGCTCACCGTGGCGGCGTTCGATGATCGCAAGGCTCTGGCCGAGTTTGCCGCCAAGGTCGACGTGGTCACCTTCGATTTCGAGAACGTGCCGGCCGACAGTGCGCAGTGGCTGGCCGACCAGGTGCCGGTCTACCCGCCGCCGTCGGCGCTGGCCGTCGCGCAGGATCGGCTGAGCGAGAAGACCCTGTTCCAGCAGCTGGGCATTCCGCTGCCGGCCTTCGCCGATATCCGCAGCCGTGACGAGCTGGCCGCGAAGGCCGCCGAGTTCGGCCTGCCGTGCATCCTCAAGACCCGCCGCCTGGGTTATGACGGCAAGGGCCAGTTCCGCCTGCGCAGCGAGGCGGACATAGACGCCGCATGGGACGCCCTCGGCGCCCAGGTCGAGCGCACCGGCCTGATCCTGGAGGGCTTCGTCGCCTTCCAGCGCGAAGTCAGCGTGGTCGCCGTGCGCGGCCGTGATGGAAGCTTCCAGGCGTGGCCGGTCACCGGCAACTGGCATGTCGATGGCGTGCTGTCGGCCAGCGTGGCCCCGGCCGTGTTGTCCGATGCCGAGCATGAGGCGGCGATTGGTTATGCGCGCCGCGTGGCCGAGCACCTGGGCTACGTGGGTGTGTTCGCGCTGGAGCTGTTCTGCCGCGATGGCGAGCTGCTGGCCAACGAGATGGCACCGCGCGTGCACAACTCCGGCCACTGGACCATCGAAGGCAGCGAGACCTCGCAGTTCGAGAACCACCTGCGCGCCGTGCTGGGCCTGCCGCTGGGCAGCACCCGCATGCTCGGCCATGCCTGCATGCTGAACTGGCTGGGCGCGATGCCCGATCCGGCGCCGGTGCTGGGCCAGGCCAGTGGCCATTGGCATGACTATGGCAAGCAGCCGCGCGACGGCCGCAAGGTCGGCCACGCCACGCTGCGTGACGATGATGCCGATGCGCTGGCCGATGCGCTGCTGCAGGTCGGCCTGGAGCTGGATCGCCAGGACCAGGTGGCGCCAGCGGTGCACGCGCTGCGCAACCGCTGAATCGGGTAGTGCCGGCCGCTGGCCGGCAAGGGCCGCGCGATGTCGGTAGCGCCGGGCCATGCCCGGCGGCACGCCATCCCGGTAGTGCCGGCCGCTGGCCGGCAGGCGCCTCAGCGCAGCTGGCTCTCGGCGAATTCCCAGTTGACCAGCTGCCAGAACCCTTCCAGATAGCGCGCACGCTCATTCTGGTAGTCGGTGTAATACGCGTGTTCCCACACATCGCAGCACAGCAGCGGGGTGCTCTCGCCGGTCAGCGGCGTGCCTGCGTTGCGGGTCGCCTGGATGCCGAGCTGGCCGCCGGGGTGCTGCACCAGCCAGACCCAGCCCGAGCCGAACAGCCCCAGCGCGGCGCGGTTGAATTCCTCGCGCAGGCGCTGGCCATCGCCGAACTGGCGCTTGATGAGCTCACCCAGCCGGCCCTGCGGCTCGCCACCGCCACGCGGGCGCAGGCACTGCCAGTAGAAGCCGTGGTTCCAGGCCTGGGCGGCGGCATCGAACAGCGTGCCCTGGGCCTGGCGGACGATCTCTTCCAGCGGCGCTTCTTCCCATTCGGTGCCGACGATGGCGGCATTGACCGCATCCACGTAGGCGCGATGATGGCGGCCGTGATGCAGTTCCACGCTCTGCGCGGACAGGTGCGGCTGCAGGGAGCCGGAAAGGTAGGGCAGGGCAGGCAATTCGACGGGCATGGACAGGTTCGTGGCCAGGGGACGGCGGCAGCCGGTTCCATCGGCTTACAATGGCGGCTACCGTGGGCAGTCTAGCCGACCACTGCGGTCGGTTTGTCCGGCGAAGCAAGGAGTGAGGTGTGGCGGTAATGCAGCAAATCCAGGCCGAGGTGGATCGTTACCCGCTCGTGTTGTTCATGAAGGGCACCCCGCAATACCCGATGTGCGGCTTTTCCAGCCGTGCCGTGCAGGCGTTGATGGCCGCCGGTGCCGTCGCCCTGCGCACGGTCAACGTGCTGGAGGAACCGGAGATCCGCGCCAACCTGCCGCGCTTCTCCAACCTGCCGACGTTCCCGCAGCTGTTCATCAACGGGGAGTTGATCGGCGGCTGCGACATCGTCATGGAGCTGTTCGAAGCCGGCGAGCTCAAGCGCATCGTCGAAGAGGCCACCCAGGGATGAGTGCCTGGCCATCGACGTCGGCGAACGGTGCGGCGCTCGATGGCCGTCCCCTGCAGGATCGCGTGGTCCTCATCGCCGGTGCCGGTGGCGGGCTGGGCAGTGCTGCGGCCATCGCGGCCGCCGAAGCGGGGGCCACCGTGGTGCTGATGGGTCGCAAACCGCGCCGGCTGGACCGCGTCTACGCCCAGGTGCAGGCCGTGGGGCCCGAGCCCCTGCTGTATCCGCTGGACCTGGAAGGTGCCGGCCCCGATGACTATGCCGAACTGGCCCAAGCCCTGCAGCGTGAGCTGGGGCGGCTGGACGGCCTGCTGGTGTGTGCCGCGCATTTTCCCGGCCTGACCCCGTTCGAGCTGGCCGATCCGGCCAGTTTCGCCCGCGCCGTGCATGTCACCCTGACCGCGCCGGCATGGCTGGCCCAGGCCTGCCTGCCGCTACTGAAGCAGCGCGACGATGCGGCCCTGGTGTTTGCCGTCGATGCCCCTGAAAGGGTGGGGCAGGCCTACTGGGGCGGCTATGGCGTGGCCCAGCACGGGCTGCGGGGACTGATCGCCAGCCTGCACGATGAATTGGGCCGTACCCCCGTCCGGGTCAGCGGCCTGTATCCGGGCCCCCTGCGCACCGCACTGCGGGCCCGCGCCTATTCAGTTGACCAGGATCCGGCCGCCCAAGGGCCGGAAAACGCCGCCGCTGCGGCCGTTGCGCTGCTTTCAGCCGCCGGCGCCCCGTGGCGCGGGCAGGTACTTGACGCCAGTCACGCTACTGTCGCCAGTTAGCTGGACGATAAGACGGAATGAAGGTTCCGTCACGATCTCGTTGCGATCCGGTGCCGCTTGTCGCACAACCGTCACAATGATGGCGTAGCGTGTTAATCTAGTGTTAACCGTTGCGGCAGCTGCCGTTCACGGTAGGGAACCCCAGATAAATGTCCAGTCAGCCGCCCGCAAGGCTGGTTGGATGCGCTTTTTTCCGCCATCGCCAACTCGCATCGAGGCTACCGAAAAATGACCCACCCACTCCGGATGTCCAAGCTTACCCTTGGTCTCGTGGCTGCACTCGCCGCCGCCCCCGCCTTCGCCCAGAGCACCTCTGCCGGTGTCGGCGGCCAGGTCATGTCTGCCGCAGGCCAGCCTGTCGCCGGCGCAGAAGTCACCATCACCCACACCGAGTCGGGCACCGTTTCGCGTGCCACCACTGATGCGGCCGGTCGTTACAACGCCCGCGGCCTGCGCGTGGGTGGCCCGTACACGATCACCATCACCAAGCCTGGTGAAGGCACCAAGACCGAAGATGGCGTCTACCTGGGCGTCAGCCAGTCGGGTACGGTGAATGCCGTGCTGTCCGGCGACCTCGCCGCGACGAACCTGGAGGCCGTGCAGGTCGTTGCCGTTGCCGGTGGTTCTGAAGTGTTCAGCGCCACCAAGATGGGTGCCGGCACCAACATCAGCCGCCAGACTATCGAGGCGCTGCCCTCGGCTGGCGGCAACATCCAGGACTACGTGCGTCTGGATCCGCGCATCGCGCAGAACAACAAGGCCGACGGCCAGATCTCGGTCGGTGGCCAGAACCCCAAGTACAACGCCATCCGCGTTGACGGCGTGTCGATCAGCGACACCTTCGGCCTGGAAGACAACGGCATGCCGACCCGCCGCCAGCCGGTGGCCATGGACGCGCTGGAAGCCATCAACGTCGACTTGTCCAGCTACGACGTGACCATCGCCGGTGCCACCGGTGCGGTCATCGATGCAGTGACCAAGTCCGGTACCAACGAGTTCCACGGTTCGGTCTACGGTTCCTACCGTGACGGCGACTGGTTCGGCAAGGACCCGGCCGGCTACAAGTTCGACGGCTTCGACCGCGAGCAGACCTACGGCATGACCCTGGGTGGTCCGCTGGTCAAGGACAAGCTGTTCTTCTTCGCCAACTACGAAAAGCAGGAATGGAAGTCGCCGGGCGCCAGCGTCGCCGACAGCGGCCTGGGAACGGGCTCGATCAGCCAGGCGCAGGTTGACCAGGCAGTGAACCTGGCCAAGAACGTGTATGGCGTTGATGCTGGCACCGTCGGCGACGTCGACGGCAGCACCAATCTGGAAGAGTATGCCGTCAAGCTCGACTGGAACATCACCGACAACCACCGTGCAAGCTTCCGCTACAGCAAGGTCGACCAGAACCAGGCCCGTACTCCGACGACCGGCGGTACCATCGTCAACCTGAGTTCCTCGTTCTTCCAGCAGCAGAAGACCATTGAGAATTACGTCGCCCAGGTCTTCAGTGACTGGTCGGACAACTTCTCCACCGAGTTGAAGGCTTCGTACCGCGATTACTCCTCGGTGCGCGTCATGCCGGGCGAGAAGATCGCCACCAGCAAGATCTACTTCGGTGGCAACGTCGATTCCCCGTCGGGTGCCTACATCATGTTCGGCCCGGATCCGAGCACCCCCGGCAACGTGCTGGAAACCAAGACCTGGAATGGCTTCGCTTCCGGTACCTGGACTGTCGGCAACCACGACGTGAAGTTCGGTACCGAGTTCAGCAGCAACGACGTCTACAACATGTTCGTGCAGAACCTGTACGGCACGTATGAGTTCTTCGGCCTGGACAACTATGCCAACGGTCTCTGGAGCAACTACGTCCAGCATCTGCCGCAGCCGGGCCTGAGCGATGACACCATTGCGGCGTCGTTCAAGTACCGTGAGCTGGGCCTGTTCCTGCAGGACACCTGGTACGTCAACAACAACCTCACCCTGACCTACGGCGTGCGCGCTGACAAGCCGACCGTCAGTGGCCGTCCGGCGTACAACGCTGCTGCCGAGACCGCCTTCGGTCTGGACAACAGCTACGTCAACGGCAAGGACAAGTGGCTGGTGCAGCCGCGCTTCGGCTTCAACTACACCTTCGACAGCGACCGCCCGACCCAGCTGCGTGGTGGCGTGGGCCTGTTCCGCGGCTCCTCTCCGCAGGTGTGGTTCGGCAACGCCTTCAGCACCACCGGCCTGAACTACCTGCGCTACAGCGGCGAGCAGACTGGCCCGATCAACCCGAACAACTGGCAGTACGAGCCGATCGTGGCTGACCAGGTGCGTCCGGCTACCGGCACTGCCGACTCCAACGTGACCTACGTCAGCAAGGACTTCGAGCAGCCGTCGGTGTGGAAGGCCAACCTGGCCTTCGATCACGAACTGCCGTGGTACGGCCTGGTCGCGTCGGCCGAACTGCTGGTGACCAAGGTCAAGAGCGACCTGTTCTACCGCAGCATCAACATCGGTGAGTCGACCTTCCAGGGTCAGGACGGCCGTGACATGTACTACAACCCGGCTCAGCAGGGTAAGGCCTGGACCACCGGCAGCAACCGCTACAACCGCAACCGTGCATTCGGCAACGTCTTCCTGCTGGAAAACACCGATGGCGGCCGTAGCAGCCAGTTCACCGTCTCGCTGACCAAGCCGTTCTCCCCGGACAGCGACTGGAACTGGAGCCTGGGTTACACCTACACCGATTCGGACATCGTCAGTGACATGACCAGTTCGACGGCAGGTTCGACCTGGAACTACAACTACATCAAGGACGCCAACGAAGACCAGATCGGTACCTCGCGCTACCAGATCCGCAATCGTCTGACCGCCAGCCTGAACTGGAGCCACGCCTTCTTCGGTGACTACAAGACCAGCGTCGGCGTGTTCTATGAAGGCCGCAACGGTCGTCCGTTCAGCTACGTGTACTCGAACGACGCCAATGGCGAAGGCCGTTCCGGCAATGACCTGTTCTACGTGCCGTCGGGCCCGGGCGATGTGCTGTTCGGCACGCTGAGCTCGACCGGTGTGTTCACGGCGGACGCTGCGATGGAGAAGTCGTTCTTCGACTGGCTGGCCAAGAACCCGGAGCTGGCGCGCTACGCGGGTCAGACCGCACCGCGCAACTCCGGTCGCGCCCAGTGGGTCAACAACTTCGACGTGCGCATCAGCCAGGAACTGCCGGGCTTCATGAAGGGCCACAAGTCCGAGATCTGGCTCGACATCATGAATGTCGGCAACCTGATCAATAAGGATTGGGGCCACATCGAAGACTACGGCTTCTTCGCCAATCGCCGCGTGCTGACCGCTGCTGGCATGGTGGACGGCAAGTACGTGTACAGCAACTTCGATCCGGCTCGTGTTGATCCGCCGTCCATCGCCAATGGCAGCAACGGCAACGGCAACACCGGCGTTTCGCAGTGGTCGCTGCAGCTGGGCTTCCGCTACAAGTTCTGATGAACTGACGTAGTTGCCGCACACGGAAACGGCCGGGGAAACCCGGCCGTTTTCCGTTCAGGCGAAAGTCCTTGCGGGCATGCGGGCGGGGGCGTAGCATCCCCTCTCGTGCGCGGCGAACTACGCCGCCTGGCGGTCCCGGAACGGCGAACGCGGGCAGCACATATCCAACGGTCGGGTTTCCCGGCCGTTTTGCTTTTTAAGGGGGCGGCAGTACAGTCGGAAACCTTGAAGGAAGCGAAAAGTTGGATATGACGACGAACGAAAAGGCAGCCCGCGCGCTGCCGGTGCAGGATGCGCGGATCTACCCGCGCGGTGGGCTGGATGTGCTGTCGCGGGCCGAGGTCGCGCGCCTGCGCGATGCCTCCGGTGGCGGAATGCACGAGCTGCTGCGCCGCTGCGCGCTGGCGGTGCTGACCAGTGGCAGTGCCTCGGACGATCCGCGCGCGGCGCGTGATCTCTACCCCGATTTCGACATCCAGGTGGCGCAGCAGGATCGCGGCGTGCGCATCGACCTGGTCAACGCCCCGGCGATGGCTTTCGTCGACGGCGAGATCATCCGCGGCGTGGCCGAGCTGCTGTTCGCGGTGGTCCGCGACCTGGCCTACATGGCCATCGAGATGGGCCCGGCCTACGCGGCCGAGCTGGAATCCTCGGAAGGCATCACCAATGCGGTGTTCGGCCTGCTGCGCAACGCGCGCATCCTCAACCCGGGCGACCCGAACCTGGTGGTCTGCTGGGGCGGCCACTCGATCGGCCGCGACGAGTACCTGTACACCAAGCAGGTCGGCTACGAGCTGGGCCTGCGCGGCCTGGACATCTGCACCGGCTGCGGCCCGGGCGCGATGAAGGGCCCGATGAAGGGCGCTACGATCGCCCATGCCAAGCAGCGCAAGACGGTCACCCGCTACATCGGCCTGACCGAGCCGGGCATCATCGCCGCCGAGTCGCCGAACCCGATCGTCAACCACCTGGTCATCATGCCGGACATCGAGAAGCGCCTTGAGGCCTTCGTCCGCATCGGCCACGGCATCATCGTGTTCGCCGGCGGCGTCGGCACCGCCGAAGAGATCCTGTACCTGCTTGGCATCCTGCTGCGCGAGGAAAACAAGGACCTGCCGTTCCCGCTGATCCTGACCGGCCCGACCGTGGCCGCGCCTTACTTCGAGCAGATCGACCGGTTCATCCGCCTGACCCTGGGCGATGCCGCGGCCGAGCGCTACGAGATCATCGTCGGTGACCCGGTGGCGGTGGCCCGCAAGATGGCCAGCGGCATCAAGCAGGTGCGCGAGCATCGCCTGGCGCAGAAGGATTCGTTCTTCTTCAACTGGTCCATCGAGATCCCGTGGGAGTACCAGCAGCCGTTCGTGCCGACCCACGAGGCGATGGCCGCGCTGGACCTGCACCACGGCCGCGCCCCGCATGCGCTGGCAGCTGACCTGCGGCGGGCGTTCTCCGGCATCGTGGCCGGCAACGTGAAGGAAGACGGCATGCGCCGCATCGAGGAGTTCGGGCCGTTCCAGATCCATGGCGACGCCGACATGATGCAGGCCCTGGACGCGCTGCTGCGCGCCTTCGTCGAGCAGCGCCGGATGAAGATCTCCGGTGAATACCAGCCCTGCTACCAGGTGCTGGCCTGACCGGCCGGGGCGGCCCACCCGGCCGCCCGGGGTCGGACCCCCGAAGGGGCTCCGCCCCCATCCAAAGCCCGCGGGAAGGGCGGGGCACGTCAACGCTTTGACGCCCGTCGCCCTGTTCTGACCGTTCATCCTGCCGCCGCTTGCCGGCGGCACCCGGCTGCGCCATCGTGGCCACCAACACGCTGGGGAGCGTTCCATGTCACTGCGCCGGTCCAAGGGCTTCACGCTGGTCGAACTGATGATCACGATTGCCGTGCTGGCAATCCTGACCGCGATTGCCTATCCCAGTTTCCAGAGCACCATCCGTTCCAATCGGATGGCCACGACAGCCAATGAGCTGATTGCTGCGCTGTCGCTGGCCCGTTCCGAGGCGATCCGCAGCACCCGCGGTGGTGCCGTATGCGCATCCAAGGACGGCACTGCCTGTGACGGCGCCAGCTGGGCCGACGGCTGGATGGTCTGGAACGACACCAACGGCAACAGCGCCTACGACAAGGATGAGCCGGTGCTGCGCTATGCCGAAGCGCGCCCGCAGATGAAGGGCGCATCGGGCGAGGCGCTCAGCATCGCCTTCGACCCGCGCGGCCGCAGTCGTGCTGCCGCCGTCAGCAACATCACCCTGCGCCCGGCCGACTGCGGCGGTCAGCCGTTGCAGCGGCGGATGATCGTCTCGCTTACCGGACAGGTCCGGCTGCAGAAGGAAGCATGCAAGTGAAGCCCAGACCGTTCCGTCGATTCCCGATGCGTCCCCGCACCCAGCAGGGCTTCACCCTGATCGAAGTGCTGATCGCGATCCTGGTACTTGGCTTCGGCCTGCTTGGCTTCGCCCTGCTGCAGACGATGAACGTGCGCTACGTGCAGAGTGCGAACTTCCGTACACAGGCGACCAACCTGAGCTACGAACTGCTCGACCAGATCCGTGCCAACCGGGTGGGGGCTGCCTTCTACCTGGGCGACTACACCGCGACCACCAGCAACTGCTCGCCGCCGACCGGCAAGGACATCGCCAAGGACACTTACATGACCGACTGGCGCTGCCGCATGGGCAAGTCGCTGGGCGAGGGGGCCAAGGCGAAGGTCAGCCGCGCCGGGACCCTGTACACCGTGCAGGTGACCTGGGGCGACGACCGCTGGAAGGCCGACGCCGCCGATACCACCTTCAGTGCGAGTACCCGACTGTGAATGACGCCTACCGCTTTCGTGGCGCTGCCCGCGGCCTGTCGCTGATCGAGTTGATGATCTCGATGGTGATCGGCCTGATCATCATGCTGGCTGTCGTGCAGGTGTTTGCCGCATCGCGCGAGGCCTACCGCCTTTCCGAAGGCCTCGCGCGGGTGCAGGAAAACAGCCGCTTCGCCATGGACACCCTGCAGCGCGAGATCCGCATGGTCGGGCACTTCGGTTGCGTGAACGACCAGGCGCACACCTCGCCGACGCGGATTTCCCTGCGTTCGACGCTGGATGGCACCAATCCGGTGCTTGACTTCAACCGGTCCATCCAGGGTTACGAGGCCAACGGCACCGAGCCGGGCAAGACGCTTACGATCGCAGCAACGCCGTCGACCGGCGGAACGGACTACACGCCGGCGCTGCCAGATGCCATTGCCAAGGCGCTGACCAACCGGGTCAATGGCAGTGACATCATCGCGCTGCGCTACCTGATGCCCGACGGCGTGCCGGTCACCTCAATGGGCGGCGACGCTTCCAAGCCGGTCTTCAATTTCGATGCCTCGCGTCTGTCGGTGCTGCGCAGTGGCATGACCAACCCAGGTCTGTATGGCGTGGCGGACTGCTCGTCGGCCACCGTGTTCCAGGCCAGTGCGGTCAATACCGGCACCGCAAGCATCACCTTCAACACGGGCAAGCTCAACGCTTCGCGAACTTTCGTCCAAGGCTACACGGTAGGCCAGGCCAACCTCTACCGAGCAGAAAGTGCCGTCTACTACGTCGGTTACGACGCAGACACGAAGCAGAGCTCTCTGTATCGCGTGCGCTTCAGTGCCACGCCCGGCGGTGATCTTGCTGCCGGCGCTCCCGAGCCGCTGGTCGAGGGTGTGGACAACCTGCAGCTGCTGTATGGCCAGGATCGCAACCTGGACACCATTTCGCCGTCAGGCTATGTCGATCGCCAGGGAACCGCCAAGGCCGTCCAGGAATCGTTGCCCAGTGATGTCCAGCTGGCATGGCGTCGTGTCGGCGCGGTGCAGATCGGTCTGTTGATGTCCAGCCCGGACCCTGCATCGGCGCGCCAAGGGGACGGCGCGGCTGCCCTGATCGGCATGGGCGTGACCTATACCACACCTACCGACAGGCGCATGCGTGCGGTCTATCAGACCACCGTCGCGCTGCGTAACCGCCTTTACGGCAATTGAGGTCAAGATGCGTACGCCACGATCCCAACCCGCCTTCCCGCAACGCCAGCGTGGTGCGGTGCTCTATGTGGCGCTGATCATGCTGATCCTGCTTGCGCTGATCGGCATTGCCGGCATGCAGGTCACCAGCATGCAGGAGCGCATGGCGTCCAACTACCTGCGCACCAACCTGGCGTTCCAGAACGCGGAATCGAGCGCGCGCTCGACCGAAGCGACCATTGAAACCGCACTGGACAGTGGCGCGAACGTGTACCTGGCCAACCAGGAAGAGTGCAGCCCCACCTTCGACCCGGCGACCTGGGCCAACGGGATCACCGCCACCTCGTCCAACTACACCCGGCGTCTGGACAAGTGCTTCGCCTCCTCGGCCATTACCGTGGGCAAGAAGCGCAACGAAGAGACCGGAAACATCTACCAGGTCACCGCGCTTGCCAGTGACCAGGCCACCGACGCAACCGCCAGCGCTGTCATCGATACGGTCTTCATCCCATGAACAACGATCAACGCTTCCTTCGCCTGCGCCCCTCCACCTGGCTGAAAGGCGGCGCTGGCCTGGCCGTTCTGGCCGGCCTGGCCGCGCTGATCATTCCGCTGCATGCCGCGCTTGGCGACTACGATATCGCGCAGGAGCCGCTGTACACCAAGCAGAGCCAGCCGCCGCTGATGATGATGGTGATGTCGCGTGACGAGCAGCTGTTCAACAAGGCCTACAGCGATTACAGCGATCTCAACGAAGACGGCACGCTGGACACCACCTATCTCGATACGTTCGAGTATGGCGGTTATTTCGATTCCAAGCTCTGCTACGCGGCCACCGCGGGAAATTCAGACAGCAATGTCTTCAAGGCTTCAGCCGTGGCAGGGGGTACCAACGGGCACAGCTGCAGTGGCGCATGGTCTGGCAACTTTCTCAATTGGGTGACCATGAGTCGCCTGGATGTCATGCGCAGTGTGCTTTACGGTGGCCAGCGTTCCACTGATGACGCCAACAAGACTGTGATCGAGCGCGCGCAGATTCCGAATGATCTGCACGCCTGGGTGAAGGTCTACAGCGGGAGCGACATCGGTAGTTTCACCCCGCTGTCTGGCACCCAGTCGTTCTGTAACGCCACCGTCAGCTCTGGCGGTCGACCGTTGATGCGAGTCGCGTCCGGCAACTGGTCTGAATGGGCGTCGACGGCTTCGTATCAGTGCGGCGTCAACCGTTCGGGTGAAGGCAGCGCCGATACTCCGAAATCCACCGCCGATTACGTGGTCCGCGCAGAGGTCTGCGGATCAACCAATGCCGCCCTGCGCGAAGGCTACTGCCGCAAGTACAACGACGGCACCACCGACCGCTACAAGCCTGCCGGCGTATTGCAGACTTATGGTGAGAGCGGCCGTCTGCGCTTCGGTCTGATCAGCGGGACATATTCCAACCCGCGTGATGGCGGTGTTGTGCGCCGTAACATCGGCAAGATTGCTGGCAACGGCACGAGCTTTTGCGCAGACGGCGACGAAATCAATCTGTCCAACGGTGTCTTCTGCAACACACTGGCCAGCGGTAAAGAAGGCATCATCAATACCATCTCCAACTTCCGTATCGACCAGTGGAACTGGAGCAATAACTGGAACGACTGCAACAACTACGGCATCCTCAACCGCGCCGGCACGGACAGAGCACGCATTCTGGACAACCCGGGCAGTGGCTCTCAGAAGTGCAGCGCCTGGGGTAATCCCTTGGCAGAGATGTATGCCGAAGCACTCCGCTACATCGGTGGCAGCGCATCTGGTCTTTATAGCGACACCAGTGACTTGAGTGGGTTGCCGAAAGCCGTCAAGTGGCTGGATCCGTATCGTTTGCCCGCCAACGGAGGCAATTCCTACTGCGCGACCTGCAATATCCTCGTGCTGTCGTCAGGCCTGCCTTCCTTCGACGGCGACAACATAGGCACGCTGCCGCAGCAGATCGATGCCGCTGCGCAGACCAATGCCATTGGCACCGGCGACGGCATTTCCGGCAAGTCGTGGATGGTCGGGCGTGATACCGCCACTGCCACCGACCCCAACAATACTCACGAAGACATCTGTCAGGGCCGGACCATCAATGGCCTGAGTACCGCGCGTGGCATCTGCCCGGATATTCCCAGCATGGAAGGCAGCTATCTGATGGCGGGCATGGCCAAGGGCGCAGCCGCGACCGATCTTCGTCCGGGCGTTCAGAGCAAACCTGCCAGCTACAAGGTGACCGCCACCACATATACGGTCGCTATGGCGGAGACGCTTCCGCAGTTTGAAATTGCCGTGGGCAACAGCAAGATCGGCCTGGCGCCGCTGTGCCAGGCCAACAACAGCGGCAATGCAAACCAGAAGACTAGCGGATGGAGAAGCTGCTTCCTGGGTGCCGTGGGTATTGGTACCAAAACCGCCAACAGCACGGGTGGCAATCTGGTCTACGGCAGGAGCTATCGCGCAGACGGTAAGGCGGGCAGCTTCTCACTCGTGTGGGAAGACTCGCTGTGGGGCAACGACCATGATAACGACGTGGTCGCCATGCTGAGCTATTGCGTGGGCTCGACTTGTAACGAGAACACGGGCTTCAACAACATCTGCTGGCAAGCGGACACGACTAAGAGCGTTAGCGCAGCCAATAACGCAGCAATCTGCAATAGCACTGGTCTGATCAGCACACCCGCTGCTGACGAAGTGGTGATCCGCATCGAGAACCTCTCTGCATATGCCGGCAATGCAATGCTGACTGGTTACACCATTACCGGTTCCAATGCGTCCGATCCAGTACAACGGCTTGCGCTTCGTCCGGGCAACTCCAATGCTTCTGTGCTCAGCACCACCAGCAGCTTCCCCGCTGACTGGCAGAAGCCTGTCGTCATCAAGTACAAGGCCTCCAGCGGTGCCGCCGGCCAGCTGGAGAGCCCACTCTGGTATGCCGCCAAGTACGGTGTCCCAGCGGGCAAGAAGGCTTGGGACAGCAAGAAAAAGGGTGTGCCGGATAATTACTTCCTGGCACGCAATCCGACCAAGCTGAAGCAGGCACTGGAAGAGATCTTCGACAGCGCGGCCGAAGGCGATGCCCCGGTCGGCGGCAGCGGTTCGGGTGCGCGAATCAGTACCGGCTCGTTCACCGTGGCATCGCACTTCCGCGTGCCGTCAGGCAGCAACGACTGGACTGGCGACGTGATTGGAACCGAGGTCACCAGTACCGGCGTCGACGGCAAGGAGCTGTGGAAGGCGTCGAGCAGGATCACCTCGTCCACGCGGCGCATCTTCATGGCGAAGACGCCCACCTCGACCGACTCCAATGGCAAAGTCACCGCCGCCAGTGTCGCTGAATTCCTGGCCAGCAATCTGGTGGGGACCACGGATAACGCCAAGGTCGAGACCCTGGGTCTTTCCTCAACCGCGCTACCGGCCTGGTACAGCAAGAAGACGCCGGCAGACCTGGTGAACTACCTGCGCGGATCGGCCATCAGTGGCTTCCGCACGCGCAGCTCGCCGCTGGGTGACATCGTGAACTCGACCACCGAGGTGGTGTCGAACCGCGACGATTTCGGCTATGCATCGTGGTCGACCTCGGCGACGACGTGGAAGAAGACCCTGGGTGCGTCCTACACCACGTTCCTGACTGCCAAGCGGGCCACGGGTGGGCCGCCGACCATGGTCTACGTCGGTGCCAACGACGGCATGCTGCACGGCTTCAACGCATCCGATACCACGTCGGCGGGCAACGAGGAGTTGGCTTTCATTCCGTCCACGTCACTGCAGCACATCGCCGAGCTGGCCAATCCCCAGTACGGCCATCGTTATTACGTGGACGGTCCGCTGACTTCGGCTGACGCCTACGACGGCACCAACTGGCGGACGGTCCTGGTGGGCACGACGGGGGGAGGTGGTTCCTCGGTTGCACCCAGCAGTGGCAAGACCAGCAATGGTTCGGTCTTCGCATTGGACGTGGGAAGCCCGACCACGTTCGGTGCCAGCAACGTTCTGTGGGAAGTCTCGGGCAAGACCGAGTCGGACCTGGGCTTCGTATTGGGCAAGCCGGTGGTCGTTCCTGCCACCGGGACCTCCGCAGGGGGGCAGCCGCGCTTTGTGGCGCTGTTCGGCAACGGCGTCAATTCGACCAGTGGCAAGGCGGTCCTGTTCGTGGTTGATATCAGCAGTGGCAAGGTTCTGCGTCGCATCACGCCCAGCGGCTCCGGCTATGCCGTCCGCAATGGCCTGATCAACCTGGCACCGGTCGCGCTCAAGAACAGCGATGGAATCACCGATACCGTGTACGGCGGTGACATGCAGGGCAACCTGTGGAAGTTCGATCTGTCCGACACCAACATCAACAACTGGACGGTGGCTCTGAGCGGCGCGCCGCTGTTCACTGCCGTGCGCGACAACAAGCCACAGCCGATCATGAGTGGCATCGAAGCAACCCGTGGTTCGTCCGGCGGCGTCAATCTCTACTTCGGCACCGGCCAGTACTTCGCCGCCGATGACAATGCCGTCAGCAGCTCCTCGCCGGTGCAGAGCCTCTACGGCATCTGGGACAACCTGTCGACGGCGGTAAGTGGGCGCAGCGCGTTGCAGGCGCAGACAGTCACCACGACCACGGCAAACGCGGGTTACTCCGGACGCGCGGTCAGCCGGTCCGAGTTCGTCTATGGCAATGTGCGCGGCTGGTATGTCGACCTGGTGGTTGGAAACGCCGTGGAAGGCGAGCGCTTCGTCGGCAACCCCACCATCCAGAACGGCACGGTGTTCTTCACCACCTATGTTCCCGGTACCGCCATCTGTGGCAGTGGCGGTGGCGTGAACTGGATGTACGGACTGAATCTGCTGACCGGCGGTGGCGCCATGAGCGGGCTGACGACCAGCATCAACGGGCAGTCGGTCTGCAGTGGCAACTGTGGTGCGGTCGCTCTGAACAAGGGCGGTAGCACGGGGCAGGGCCCGCCAGTCAAGGACAGCAACATCTTTGTACCCAAGCTGACGCCGTGCGATCCGACCAAGGCAACCTGCACGGTGCAGCAGCTGCTGGACGCGGAAGCGTGTACCTTCGTGCTGCGGGCGCAGGGCGCAGATGCCATGTACATGCCGCGCCCCTGTGGTCGCCAGTCCTGGCGCCAGATCCGTTGATGAGGTTGCCGGAGAGCATCGTATGAAGATCAACTCGTTCTCGCGCACGGCGCATGGTTTCACCCTCATCGAGCTGATGATCACGGTAGCGGTGGTGGCGATCCTTGCCGCCATCGCGATCCCGTCCTACAGCGAGTACGTGCTGCGTTCGCGCCGCGCCCAGGCCAAGGCCGATCTGGTTGAGATTGCCCAGCAGCTGGAGCGTTTCCACACCGTGCAGAACACCTATGCGGGGGCGACGCTGCCGTTCGAGCAGTCGCCGCGTGATGGCACGTCGCGCTACACGATTTCGTTGAGCGGGAAGGCCACTGCATCGGCCTTCACCCTGCAGGCGGTGCCGGCGACGGGGCAGGACAAGGACAAGTGCGGCACCCTGACCCTGGACCAGGCCGGGCGCAAGACGCCCACTGCGGCGAAAGTCGCCGGCTGCTGGTGAAGTGGGTGTTGCATCCCCTGCGATGACCGTCTAGAATGCGCCTCCCCGCCCGAATAGCTCAGCCGGTTAGAGCACTTGACTGTTAATCAGGGGGTCGTTGGTTCGAGTCCAACTTCGGGCGCCAGATTCGAAAAAGCCGCGAGAAATCGCGGCTTTTTTCGTTGTTGCTCTGCCGCCGCCTCAGCAATCGGCGGGTGATCGGGGGCGCTCGCTGCGTACCCGGCCGGTCACGTTGATGACCACACGGCTGTGCTCGCGCCCGTCCACGCACAGCACGAGGGACTGGTTGGTGCCTGCATTGCGTCCGTCCGGCAGGAACTGCACATGAGGGCGGTGCGGGCTGGATTGGACCCTGATGCCGCCCGGTTTCTGGTCACGCACATGCACGACCTTGCCCGGTGCTGCTGCTCCCCACGGTGAGTCTTCCGTACGCACCAGCCAGCCGAGACTCCATTCCTGGCTGCAGGTCATGCCGTCGAGCGAGCCACAGACGGTGACCCGCCTGCGCTGGGTCACCGCCGTGGAGCGCGCCAGCACCAGGCTGCCGGTGAGCTCGGCGCGCAGGGTGTCGGCGCGCAGGCGTGCTACCAGGCGCTGCCAGGGACCCCATGCGAGCGCGTGCAGGACGGCCAGCAGCATGACGACCAGCAGCAGTTCCATCAGATGGAACCCCGGCGCGGGGTGGGGCAGGTGAGTCAGGGAGGGGCGGCGCTTCATTGCTTCAGACTGAACGTCGGCCTGCCATGCCCACCATCGGCCCAGCGCGCAATGCGGGGCCGGGCGTTTCCTCAACCGGCCGTCACCAAACCGGCCGCTATAATCATCATTCCCGGGACCTGGCAATACCATGAGCGACAGCTTTCAACTCGTCTCGCCGTATTCACCGGCGGGCGACCAGCCCAACGCGATCGCGAAGCTGACTGACAATTTCGAAGCGGGCATCGCCAAGCAGACGCTGCTGGGCGTGACCGGTTCGGGCAAGACCTACACCATCGCGAACGTCATCCAGAACGTGCAGAAGCCGACGCTGATCATGGCGCCGAACAAGACGCTGGCCGCGCAGCTGTATGGTGAATTCAAGGCGTTCTTCCCGCACAACGCGGTGGAGTACTTCGTCAGCTACTACGATTACTACCAGCCCGAAGCCTACGTGCCGTCGTCGGACACCTTCATCGAGAAGGACAGTTCGATCAACGAGCACATCGAGCAGATGCGCCTGGCGGCGACCAAGACGCTGCTGTCGCGGCCGGATGCAATCGTGGTGGCCACCGTGTCGGCCATCTACGGCCTGGGCGCGCCGGAAGACTACCTGTCGCTGCGCCTGATCCTGTCCAAGGGCGAGCGCATCGAGCAGCGCGACCTGATCAACCACCTGACCCAGCTGCAGTACACGCGCAACGAGTACGAGCTGCAGCGCGGTACGTTCCGCGTGCGTGGCGAAGTGATCGACGTGTTCCCGGCCGAGTCGGACAGCGAGGCCCTGCGCATCGAGCTATTCGATGGCGAGGTCGAGAAGATCACCATGTTCGATCCGCTCACCGGCGAGACGATCCGTAACATGCAGCGCTTCACCGTCTACCCGAAGACCCACTACGCCACCACGCGCGAGCGCGTGCTGGCCGCCGTGGAGACCATCAAGGTGGAGCTGAAGGAGCGCCTGGAGCAGCTGTACGCGGAAAACAAGCTGGTCGAGGCGCAGCGCCTGGCCCAGCGCACCCAGTTCGACATCGAGATGATGGCCGAGGTTGGTTTCTGCAACGGCATCGAGAACTACTCGCGGCACCTGACCGGCAAGAGTGCGGGCGAGCCGCCACCGACCCTGTTCGACTACCTGCCGCCGGACGCGCTGCTGGTCATCGACGAATCGCACGTGACCATTCCGCAGATCGGCGCGATGTTCAAGGGCGATCGTTCGCGCAAGGAAACCCTGGTCGAGTTCGGCTTCCGCCTGCCGTCGGCGCTGGACAACCGGCCGCTGCGCTTCGAGGAGTGGGAAGCGCGCTGTCCGCGCGCGATCTACGTGTCGGCCACGCCGGGCCCGTATGAGTACCGCGAGACCGGTGAGGAGATCACCGAGCTGGTGGTGCGTCCGACCGGCCTGATCGACCCGGTGGTGGAGATCCGCCCGGTCGGCACACAGGTCGACGACCTGATGAGCGAGGCCAACGAGCGCATCAAGGCCGGTGACCGCGTGCTGGTCACCACGCTGACCAAGCGTATGGCCGAGAACCTCACCGAGTACCTGACCGAACATGGCATCCGCGTGCGCTACCTGCATTCGGACGTGGACACGGTGGAGCGCGTGGAGATCATCCGCGACCTGCGCCTGGGCAAGTTCGACGTGCTGGTGGGCATCAACCTGCTGCGCGAAGGCCTGGACATGCCGGAAGTCTCGCTGGTGGCGATCCTGGATGCGGACAAGGAGGGTTTCCTGCGTTCGACCGGTTCGCTGATCCAGACCATCGGCCGCGCCGCCCGCAATGTGCGTGGCAAGGCCATCCTGTATGCGGACAAGATCACCCGCTCGATGCAGGCGGCGATCGACGAGACCGACCGCCGCCGCGCCAAGCAGGTCGAGTACAACGAGGAGCACGGTATCGTGCCGCGTTCGGTGGCCCGGCCGATCGTGGACGTGCTGGAAGGCGCGCGCTCGGATGCTGCGGAGAAGGAGTCCCGCAAGGGCAAAGGCAAGGGCAGGGCGGTGGCCGAGGATGCGGCCGATTACCGGTCGATGTCGCCGGCCCAGCTGGCCACCCGGCTCAAGGCGCTGGAGCAGCAGATGTACCAGCACGCCAAGGACCTGGAGTTCGAAGATGCCGCCCGCGTGCGCGACCAGATCCGGCAGCTGAAGGAGGCCAGCCTCGGCTGAACACGGCAGCGCGGCAATCTTCACAAAAGTGTTGCGCTTACCTGTCGGCATCCGTAATATACGCGGCCTGCACCGACGCAATCGCGGAGATGCAGAAGCAAAACGGGCGGTTAGCTCAGCGGTAGAGCACTACCTTGACATGGTAGGGGTCACAGGTTCGAACCCTGTACCGCCCACCACGAAGTCTCTTCCAGAGGGGCTGTCGTGACCTGAAAAGCCCGGCCCTGGCGCCGGGTTTTTACGTAGCAAGGCCAGCCTTCGGGCGGCACGAACAACATGGGCGGTTAGCTCAGCGGTAGAGCACTACCTTGACATGGTAGGGGTCACAGGTTCGAACCCTGTACCGCCCACCACCTGGCTCCCGGCAATGCCGGTGCAGCGGTGGAAACAGGAAAGCCGGCCCGATGGGTCGGCTTTTTTGTTTTCTGGCTTCCGGCGTACTTCCAGTGCATCGGCAGTGTGTCGCGGATGCCTATGCTGGACGATGCTGCCGGCGCGCCCGCGCCATGGATTGAGCGGTGTGCCGCCGCTGCCTCTGGTGCGGAGGCGGTGAAGTGCAGCGCATCGGCCTGGAACTGCTGGCAGCGGTGGGATAGTGGTGCCATCGAGCAGAGCTGATTCGGCACAAGGAACGGCATTGAGAACGGAGTACTTCCCCCGGGTAGTCGTCAGCGGTCAACGGATAGATCTTTCGCATCTGGATCCCCTGACGATCACCTTTGAGAGCAGGAAGGTGGGCAAGGTTCTGAGAGTTGCGGTCACTTTCAGCAATCACTGCTTCAGCGTGTCGTACGCAAAGGCCCCTCAGCAGTCACCTGATGCAGTGATTGCGGACGGCAGAAAGATGCGGGTCTTCTGTCCGACGCGATACCGGCTTTCCAGGATGCTTCCTGATCTGATCCGCTCGTTGCCCACGAAGAAGGTGATTCTCGCTGCGCATGAAACGACGTGGGTCCACAGCTTGACGATCAAGGACCCCGACGGGCCCTATCACCTGTTCCTGACCATCAAGCGCAGTGCCAGGGAAAAGCGCACATGGCAGGGCGTCGATGTGATCGTGGAGAGCGCGTATCACCAGACGCGCGATGCGCCGATCACCACGGGTAGCTGGCGTCCCTTTGTGATCGTGTGCGCCGAGGCCTACCTGGGCCAGCCGCAGAAGCCCAGCAAGCGACGCAGGCGATGACAGGCAAAAGAAAAGGGCGCCGAAGCGCCCTTTTCCGTGTTCAGACCCCGGAGACCACTTGCGAGGCATCGTGGATGCCTACGGCCGAAGCCGCTGGGAAGCGCTCGATTTCACCGGGTCAGTCGCTTCGTCCTACGGCGCGGACTATAGCGCGGCAGGTTGACCGCAACAACTGCGTGCCCCGGACATGCCTTCACAAGAATGAATGAAAGGTCGCACTGGGGCTGCTTCCGCCCCTCAGAACTGGATCATGCTGCACATCCGCACCGGTCGCTCGCTGCGGACCAGGCCCTTGTCCGTGCGGCATTGCTGCACGCGCTCCTCGGCCTTGCTGCGGCACTCCGGGCACAGCGCGGCCAGCGCGCTGTCCTTGCCCTGCGCCGCTGTGCAGACGCGCTGCGCGTGATCGGCGCGGGCCTCGATGGCGCGCGCCGGGGAAACGGCCTCGCCCATGGCATTGACGAAGCGGTAGTCCGCGAACGGCTGCGGCAGCGCGCATTCCTGCCGGGCATTTTCCACATACGCCGCCTCCAGCTGGCGGCGCAGCTGCGCGCCCTGGCGATCGCAGTCGGCGACCAGCGCGCGCGATACGGCAGGCGTCAGCTGTGGGTTCACGTAGACCGGGCGGGTGCGGATCTCGCTGCCGAACGGGCAGCAGGCGGCAAGCAGCACGACGGCAAGCAGCAACAGTACATGGGCAACGGTCCGGGTCTTCATGGCGCATCCTTTCGACAGGGCACCATGCTGTCACCGGGCGTGACGGCGAGGATGAATCGCCGCTCGCGATCAGTGCGCGGCAGATGCGCCCACACTGAAGCGATGACGCAGCTGCCAGTGGCCCTCGACCTGGTGCACCACGTCCAGGGCGTGCGTGTTTCCGCCTGCGCCGCGCTCCCAGCGCAGCATGCTGTCCTGGCGAAGGCGCAGCTGCAGGCAGAGATCGTCGGGGCTGGCCGGGGTCAGCCTGGCAGGAAGCGCCTGGCCCGCATCCGGGCCGCCGCTGCCGACGCTGGACAGGACCGCGTGCAACAGCAGCAGGGCAAGCATCGGCATGGCGCGGTGCTCCGGAGAAGGGAGTCCAGCGTGTCACCGGCGCTGGCGGATCGATACCGGCATGCGACGAAGCGGGGAAATGTGCGTGCCAAGGGCTCGTTATGGGGATGAATCCGTGCGCTGGCGGGCCGGTCCGCGCGCCAGCAGCGCCGCTCAGGCCGCGGCGTAGACCTGGCGGAGGTTGCGCAGCGTCGACTGGCGGTGCGCCGTGGCGCAGGGCTCGTCCATCTCCAGTTCCTGCAGCCGCAGGCCGACCAAGGTCATCGACAGGGCATAGCCGCGGGCCGCATCGGCAACACGCGACAGGCCCAGTGCGCGGCGCACCAGCGCGTCGATGTGGGCCTGGTCCGGCATCAGGCCGAGGTAGGCCTGCTCGGCACTGTCCAGGTCGGGCGCGCGCAGGATGGCCTGCGCATCGGTGGGGAAGGAGACGGAGGCCATGGGGGTGTCCTTGTCCGTTGCAGGGCGCGCGATCAGAACGCGCGCATCAGGGAAATGAAGGCGGAGTTCTGCGCGCCGCGGCGGGCCATCGGGCTGTCCTTGACCGCATCGCCGAACCACTGGCTGGCGACCACGCCGGTGGCGCGCCATTTCGTGCCCAGCGGTGTGCTGACCGCGATCTGCAGGCCCGGCGAAGTGGCGCTGCCCGGCGAATAGGCGGCCAGGCCCGAGCGCAGGGCTTCCTCGTCGCTGATGCCGTAGTAGTAGTCGAGCAGGCGTGCACTGCTGTGCACCACGCCGACGCGCGGCACCCAGGTGAAGCGCCCGGCCTGGATGGGATAGCTGTAATACAGGCTGGATTCGAGGCCGCCACCGTGGCCGCTGACCTCGCGCTTGACGCTGGCCGACAGGGCACCCCAGTCGGCGCTGTACTCGGCGCTGACGCCGGCCATGGCCGACATCTGCCGGCTGTCCAGGCGGCGCAGCTGCGCATCGTTCACGTCATCGGTCTTGAAGCGCAGCGTGTAGGGCGTGACCACCGCGGAAACGCGCAGGCCCTGTTCCTTGTACAGGTACATGCCCAGCGAGCCGGGGCTGGCATAGAAGCGCTTGCCCTGCCATGCCAGCGCCGGCACCACCAGCGGCTTGTCATCGTAGTGCGCGTACGCACCGGTGGTCGCGCCGAAGGTGATGCCGGCCTGCACGCCCGGTGCCTGTTCCTGGGCGCTTGCCAGCAGCGGCGTGGAGAGAACGACGGTGCACAGCAGGGGGCGCAGCAGGGCAGGGGGCAACGGGAGCATCGAGGGGCACTTTGCAGGGAACCGCGTTGCATCCTGACCGCGCAACATTGTCGGAACATTGCGCCACGGCAATGTCCGTGCAAAGGCCTCATTGGTGCCCGGCAGGCACTATCATCGGCAGCGTTTCCGGTAGCCGAGCCCACGATGCGCATCCTCCTGGTGGAAGACGATCCCGATCTCTCGCGGGCCCTGCAGTCGGGCCTCGAACGGCAGGGCGTGGTCGCCGACGTGGTCGGCAGCCTGGCCGAGGCGGCGCTGGCCCTGCGAGAACCCGTGCACCAGCTGCTGCTGCTCGACCGCCAGCTGCCCGATGGCGATGGCGCCGGTTTCGTTGCCACCGCGCGTGCGCTGCGGCCGAACATCGCGGTGATCATGCTGACCGCCAAGGGCACGTTGTCGGACAAGGTGGAGGGGCTCGATGTCGGCGCCGACGACTACCTGGTCAAGCCCGTGGCGATCGAAGAACTGATGGCGCGCATCCGCGCGGTCTCGCGTCGGCCGTCAGCGATGGTCACGCCGAGCCTGCGGCTGGGCAACTTCGAGTTCGATTTCGAATCGCTGCAGGCGCAGGTGGATGGCCAGCTGCTGATCCTGCCGCGGCGCCAGGTGCTGGTGCTGCAGGCGCTGGCCATGCGCCAGGGGCGCACGGTCACCCGCAGCGCATTGGAGGCGGCGGTGTACGGCTTCGACGATGAGATCCAGTCCAACGCACTGGATGCGCACATCTCCAAGCTGCGCAAGGCGCTGCAGCAGGCGGGCGCGGGCGTGGAGATCCACGTCATCCGCGGCGTCGGCTACCTGCTGGCGGAGGCCTGAGATGGCCAGGCAGATCCGTTCGATCACCCTCGGCCTGGCCTGGCGCCTGTTCCTGGCGCAGGCGTTCACCGTGCTGTTCGCGGTGGTGGCGCTGATCCTGACCTGGGGTGACAAGGAATCCTGGGGCATGGACATGTTCACCGCCGAGGACGTCGCCAAGGCCGTGCACAGCCAGGGCGCGCACCTGGTGCTGGACGAGCCGCGCTGGCAGGCGTTGAACGCGCGCGCCGGAGGCAACCTGTGGTTCGTCGCCGTCGATGACCGCGGCATCTGGCTGGAGCGCGGCAAGGTGCCGGCGCTGCACGCACCGCTGCTGGCGCGGCTGCCGGCATTGGGCGCCACCGAAGTCGGATCGCTGGTGCCGCCCTACCTGGACGTGGCGCGGGTGATGGTGCGCATCGAGGACGGACGTCGCATCACCGTGATGGCCGGTGGCGCCCCCAAGGGCGGGCTGGTCGATGGCGCGCTGATGGTGCTGCGGCTGATCGGTTTCTGGTTCTTCCTGCCGCTGATCGTGGTCACCCTGCTGGTGATGCCTACCGTCATCCATCGTGCGATGCGCGGGGTGCGCCGGCTGGCGCAGCAGGCCAAGGAGCTGGACATCGGCCAGCCCGGTGCGCGCCTGGACGAACAGCTGGTCTCCACCGAGGTTGCGCCCCTGGTGAGTGCCTTCAACGATGCCATCGACAAGGTGCAGCAGGGCTACGCCGCGCGCGACAAGTTCCTGGCCGATGCCGCGCACGAACTGCGCGTGCCGATCGCGGTGGTGCAGGCACGGCTGTCGCAGCTTCCGCAGGGTGAACTGAAGTCGCAGCTGCTGACCGACGTGGCGCGGCTGGGCAACGTGGCCGAGCACCTGCTCGACCTGCAGCGCCTGGACCGCAACGTCAGCACGCTGCAGCGGGTCGATCTGGCCCACGTGGTGCGTGAATCGGCGGCCGAGCTGGCGCCGCTGGTGGTCGGCGCAGGGTATGGCTTCGAAGTGGATGCACCGGAAGCACCGGTCTGGATCCAGGGCGATGGGCTGGCGCTGGGCCGGGTGATGGCCAATCTTGTGCACAACGCCATCGTCCACGGTGGCGGCCGCGGCACCATCTGCGTGCGCCTGGATGCGCAGGGGCTGCTGGAGATCAGCGACCAGGGCGCAGGCGTGCCGGTGGGTGACCGCGAAGCGATCTTCGAGCCCTTCCATCGCCTGCGTGCCGCCGGCAGTGGCAGCGGCCTGGGGCTGCATCTGGTCAAGGAGATCGTGCAGCACCACGGTGGTACGGTCAGCGTGGCCGAAGCGGTCGGTGGTGGCGCCAGCTTCCGGGTCAACTTCCAGCGCGCCACCCTGCGCCGCTGAGCCTGCCCACAGCGGCGCGCGGGCTTGCCTGATAGGCAGCCCTGCCGCCGCACGGCGACGCTGCGCCCATGCGCACCGTTGCCGTGGTTGCTCCCCTGCTGGGCCCTGCCTGTGCCGCCGGCCTGGTGCTGGGGGCGCTGACCTGCGTGCTGCTGCCGGCATTGCCGCCGCGCGGGCTGTGCGTCGGCCTGGCGCTGCTGGCCCTGCCGGGTTGGGCATGGCGGTGGCGAGGGCGCGCGGTGGCCGCCGCCGTGTTCGGCCTGGCCTGGGCCGGCTGCCACGGGCATATGGCCCTGCAGCAGCAGGTGCCGGCGGCGGCGACGGCGCAGGATGTGCGGGTACGCGGGCGCATCGCCGACCTGCCGGTGCGGCGCGATGACCACAGCCGTTTCCTGTTCGACGTGGCCGAGGCCGAAGGATGGCCGGCGCTGCAGGGGCGGCGCCTGCAGGTCACCTGGCATGCGCCGCGTCGGTCCGCGGTTCCCGATGCCCTGCGCGGCACGCTGCACGCCGGTGCCCATTGGGAGCTGTCGCTGCGCGTGCGGCCGCCGCGCTCACGGATCAATCCGGGGGGCTTCGATGCGGAACGTCATGCGCTGCTGCAGGGCCTGGCCGGCAGCGCCAGCGTGCGCGATCCCGGAGGCGCACGACAGCTGCGCGCCGCCCATGGCCTGGCCGCGTGGCGCGAGCGTTGCAGTACCGCCATCGCCGCGCAGGTCGGCAGGCCCTCCGCTCGATTCGTCCAGGCGCTGGCGGTGGGCGATACCCGCGGCCTGACCGATACCGACTGGGAGCAGCTGCGTGCGCTGGGCCTGACCCACCTGATCGCGATTTCCGGCTTCCACGTCGGTCTGGTGGCCGGCTTCGCGGCGCTGCTGTGCACGGGCCTGTGGTGGTTGTGGCCGGCACTGGCCCGCGCCTGGCCGCGTCCGCAGGCCGCCGCGTGCGCCGCGGCGTTGGCGGCCGCGTTCTACACGCTGCTGGCGGGCAGCGAACTGCCCACCGTGCGCACCGCGCTGATGATCGCGGCGGTGGCATTGGCGCGGGCCAGCCGGCGGCCACTGGGCACGGCGCCGGCATTGTCCCTGGCGGCCGCGCTGATGCTGCTGCCGGCCCCGCTGTCGGTGCTGTCGGCAGGCTTCTGGCTCAGTTTCGGTGGCGTGCTGTGGCTGCTGTGGTGCCTGCCGCAGCGGCCGCCGTCCGGCATCGGCGGCGTGCTGCGCGCGGCGCTGGCCGGGCAGGGCGTGGCCAGCGTGGCACTGCTGCCGCTGGCGGTGGTGCTGTTCGGCGGGACGTCGTGGCTGGGGCCGTTGATCAACCTGCCGGTGATTCCCTGGTGGAGCCTGCTGGTGGTGCCGCTGGCTCTGCTCGGTACCGGCCTGCAGGCGCTGCACGACGGGGCGGGGATGTGGCCCTGGCGCGCGGCGGCATGGGTGTTCGATCTCAGCTGGGGGCTGCTGCAGCCCCTGGCGCAGCACCCGCAGGCGATGTGGTGGCTGCCGCAGGCGCCGGGCTGGGCGCTGCCGGCGGCCCTTGCCGGGGTGTTCTGGTGGCTGCTGCCGCGAGGGGCAGGCGGCGGCCTGGCGGGCGTGCTGCTGTGCCTGCCGCTGCTGTGGCCCGCCGCACCGGGGCCGCGGCACGGCGAGCTGGAAGTGCTGGTGCACGATGTGGGGCAGGGTGCGGCGGTGCTGCTGCGCACCGCCACCCATGCGCTCTGGTACGACGCCGGGCCGCCGGCCGGGGAGGGCCGCGAACGTGTGCTGCTGCCGGCCGTGCGCGCGCTGGGGCAGGCACCGCCGGCGCACCTGCTGCTCAGCCACGATCACCTCGACCATGCGGGCGCTCTGCCGGCCCTGCGCCGGGCGCTGCCGGGGCTGCAGGTGCTGGCCCCGCCGGGCAGCCAGGTCGAGGGCGCCCGGCCCTGCATGAAAGGCCTGCGCTGGCAGTGGGACGGGGTGGACTTCCAGGTGCTGCATCCGTCGGCCGATGGCAGCGAACGCGACAACGAGGCCAGCTGCGTGCTGCGGGTGGCCGGTGCCCACGGCGTCGTGCTGCTGCCCGGCGACATCGGCGCCCGGGCCGAACAGCAGCTGCTGCGGTCTCAGGCTGCGGCCGTGCGCGCCGACGTGGTGCTGGTGCCGCACCACGGCAGTGGCGGCAGCTCGACAGCGGCCTGGGTGGCGGCCGTGGCGCCCCGGCTGGCGCTGGTCTCGGCCGGCCACCAGAACCGCTTCGGCCACCCGAAACGTGACGTAGTCCTGCGCTGGCAGGCCGTGGGCGCCGAGGTGCTGGCCACGGCCGATGCCGGCGCGATCCGCGTATGGCTTGGCGCACAAGGGCTGCAGGTGCGTGAACAGCGTATCCACGCGGCCCGGTGGTGGGATGCCGCTGGGCGGGCGCGGTCGGCTGCTATCCTATCGCCGATCGAACAAGCGGCCGTTGGGCCGGAGGGTTGAAACGTGTGGGAACTGGTCAAGGCCGGTGGCTGGCCGATGGTGCCGCTGCTGCTGTTGGGCGTACTGGCTTTGGCGATCGTCCTGGAGCGTTTCTGGTCCCTGCGGCGCAATGAGGTGCTGCCGCCTGGCCTCGGCCAGGAAGTGCGCAACTGGGCTGCCCGCGGCAAGCTCGACCCGGCCCACCTGCAGACCCTGCGGGCGAATTCGCCGCTGGGTGCGCTGCTGGCCGCCGCTCTGGAAGCCCGCAACCGCCCGCGCGACCAGATCCGCGAGCGCATCGAGGACACCGGTCGCCACCTGGTCCACCGCATGGAACGTTTCCTCAACGCGCTGGGCACCATCGCCTCGGCCGGCCCGCTGCTGGGCCTGCTCGGCACGGTCATCGGCATGATCCAGATGTTCCTGGGCATCCTCGACCACGGCGTCGGTGATGTGAACCAGCTGGCCGGTGGCATCGGCAAGGCGCTGGTGTGCACCGCCACCGGCATGATCGTGGCCATCCCGGCGCTGATGTTCCATCGCTTCTTCAAGGGCCGCATCCACGGCTACGTGGTGGAGATGGAACAGGAAGCCAGCGCCCTGCTGGACACGCTGGACGGCCGCCCGGGCGTGATGAACGGCGCACCGGCGCCGCGTGCCGCCGCACCTGCCACGGCCAAGGCCTGATCGATGCGCATCGGCAACGACCGATCCCAGGATGAGCCGCATATCGATCTGGTTCCGCTGATCGACGTCATCCTGGTCCTGATCATCTTCTTCGTGGTCACCACCACGTTCGATGCGCGCTCGACGCTGCAGGTGCAGCTGCCGACCGCCAGCGACCAGCAGACCAACGAGCCGCCGCGTTCGCTCAGCGTGCTGATCAACGCCGACGGCCGCTACTTCGTCAACGACCAGGAAGTGCTGCGCACCGACGTCGAGTCGGTCAAGCAGATCATTGCTGCGGTGGCCGGTACCGACCGCGAGCAGACCGTGCTGCTGCGTGCCGACGCGCGCACTCCCTACCAGGCCGTGGTCACCGCGCAGGATGCGCTGGGCCAGCTCGGCTTCCGCCGTATCGCAATCGCAACAGCGCCAGAGGTGCGTCCATGAGTTCCAATCACGCGCCGGTGTGGCCGATCTACAAACGCCTGCTCGGCTATACCCGGGCCTACTGGGTGTTCATGGTGGCCGCCGTCATCGCGATGGTGGTCGAGGCCCTGGCCGGCTACCACTTCACCAAGCTGATGGAACCGCTGGTCAACCGCGGCTTCGTCAACCCCGAGCCGCGCATGGCGGTGATCCTGCCGCTGACCATCCTTGGCCTGTTCCTGATGCGCAGCCTGGCCACCTGGGTCAGCGACTACACGCTGGCCAAGACCGGCCGCAGCGTGGTCCGCGACCTGCGTGAGCAGATCCTGGAAAAGTACCTGCACCTGCCGTCCTCGCATTTCGATACCGAAGCCACGCCGGTGATGGTCAGCCGCCTGAACTTCGATACCGAGCAGGTCACCCAGGCCAGCGCCGACGCGCTGAAGACCGTGGTGGCCGACACGCTGACCATCATCGCCATGCTGGTGGTGATGCTGCAGATGAGCGTCAAGGTGACCCTGGCCATGCTGCTGGTGGTGCCGCTGATCGGTGCCATCGTCTCCTACGTGGGCAAACGCTACCGGCGCATCAGCCGAGGCATCCAGGACGGCATGGGCACCATGGCGCAGACCGCCGAGCAGTCGCTGGCCGCGCAGCAGGAAGTGAAGGTGCACGGCACCCAGCAGCACGAGATCAGCCGCTATTCGCGCCTGGCCAACCGCATGCTGGCGCTGAACATGAAGGTCGAAGTGACCCGCGCTGCAGCGTCGAGCGTGGTCCAGTTCCTGGCCGCGCTGGCGCTGGCGGTCATCGTCTGGGTGTCCACCCGCGAAGCGCTGGCCGGCAAGCTCAACGCTGGCCAGTTCATGGGCCTGATGACCTCGATGATGGCCATCATTCCCTCGCTGCGCCGCCTGACCAGCGTGCAGACCTCGATCTCGCGTGGCGTGGCCGCCGCCGAGCGCCTGTTCGGCATCATCGACATGCCGGTCGAGCGCGACGCAGGGCGCACGCCGCTGCAGCGCGCCCGCGGCGAACTGGCCTTCGAGCACGTCATGCTGCGCTACCGCGCCGACAGCGGCATCGCCCTGGATGACATCAGCTTCGTCGCCCGGCCCGGCACCGTCACCGCCATCGTCGGTCGTTCCGGCAGCGGCAAGACCAGCCTGATCCGCCTGGTGCCGCGCTTCTACGAGCCCAGTGGCGGCCTCATCACCCTCGATGGCGTGGCCCTGGATGACTATCCGCTGGCCGACCTGCGCCGCCAGGTGGCCATCGTCGGGCAGAAGGTCATGCTGTTCGACGACACCATCGCCGCCAACATCGCCTACGGCATGGACGCGACCGATGAACAGATCCGTGCCGCGGCCGAAGCTGCCAACGCCTGGGAGTTCATCGCGCGCATGCCGCAGCAGCTGCAGACCCCGGTGGGCGAGAACGGCGCGCTGCTGTCCGGCGGCCAGCGCCAGCGCCTGGCGATCGCCCGCGCGATCCTGCGTGACGCGCCGATCCTGATCCTGGACGAAGCCACCGCCGCGCTGGACAACGAATCCGAACGCCTGGTGCAGGACGCACTGCAGCGCCTGATGCCCGAACGCACCACCCTGGTGATCGCGCACCGCCTGTCCACCATCGAGCACGCCGACCAGGTGCTGGTGATGGACCACGGCCGCATCGTCGAGCGTGGCACCCACAAGGAACTGCTGGAAATGGGTGGCCTGTACCAGCACCTGCACAGCATGCAGTTCCGCGAAAGGCAGGACTGATGGCAGGCAAGGGTACCCAGACCCCGCCGTACTGGTACGACGGCAGCCCGGTTCCATTTGCGATGCGGCTGCTGGCGCCGGTCTATGCCGGCGTGGCCGCGCTGCGTCGGCGGCTGTACCGCAAGGGCTGGTTCAAGCGCCACGCGCTGCCGGTGCCGGTCATCGTGGTCGGCAACATCACCGCCGGTGGCACCGGCAAGACGCCGCTGACCATCGCCCTGGTCGAGCGCCTGCGCGCGGCCGGCTGGAAGCCGGGCGTGGCCAGCCGTGGTTATGGTCGCGAAGAAGCGGACAAGGCGCGCTGGGTTGAGGCCGATACGTCCACCGCGCTGGGCGGTGACGAACCGGTGCTGATCGCGTGGAAGGCCGGCGTGTTGGTGCGCGTGGACAGCGACCGCGTGGCGGCCGGCAAGGCCCTGATCGCGGCCGGCTGCGATGTCATCGTCTGCGATGACGGCCTGCAGCACTACCGGCTGCAGCGCGACATCGAGATCGAGGTCATCGACGCGCAGCGCCGATACGGCAATGGCCGGATGATTCCCGCCGGGCCGTTGCGCGAGCCGGTCAGCCGTGCTGACGAATGTGATTTCCGCGTGGTCAACCTCGGCCAGGCCGATGAGGCCACCGCCGCGCAGGCCTGCGGTTTCGGCCAGTGGCCGATGGCCCTGCACATCGACAGCGCGCAGCCGTTGCCGGGTGGGCGTCCGCGCCCGTTGGCGTATTTCGCGGGCCAGCGCGTGCATGCCGTGGCCGGCATCGCCAACCCGCAGCGCTTCTTCGACATGCTGCGTGCGCGCGGCATCGGCGTGGTGCCGCATGCCTTCGCCGACCACCAGGTCTACCAGCCGCAGGACCTGTCCTTCGGCAGCCAGCTGCCGGTGCTGATGACCGAGAAGGACGCGGTGAAGTGCCGTGCGTTCGGCAACGACTGGCATTACGCGGTGCCGCTGCGCGCCGAACTGCCGGCTGCGTTCTGGGTGGCGCTGACCGACCGCCTGGACAAGCTGCGCCCGAACTGAGCGGCCGCGCGGCGCTTGCAATCGCCCGCCGCCGGCCGCATTCCCGTTGTATCGCGCCTGCCGAGTACCGCCCGCATGACTGAATTCGTTGTCGCCATTCCGGCCCGTTACGCCGCCTCGCGGCTGCCGGGCAAACCGCTCCGCCCGCTGGGCGGTGAACCACTGGTGCTGCACGTGGCACGCCGCGCGCTGCTGGCCGGCGCCCGTGAGGTCTGGGTGGCCACCGATGACACCCGCATTGCCGATGCCCTGGATGGCCTGGCCGAGGTGAAGGTAGCCATGACCGCGGTCAGCCACGCCTCCGGCACCGACCGCCTGGCCGAGTGCGCGCGCATCGCCGGCTGGTCCGACGAAACCGTGGTGGTCAACCTGCAGGGCGATGAACCGTTTGCCCCGGCGGCCGGTATCCGTGCCGTGGCGCAGGCGCTGGTCGAGGGTGATGCACCGATGTCGACCCTGGCCACCTCCGTCGAGGATGCCGAAACCCTGTTCGACCCGAACGTGGTCAAGCTGGTGCGCAACGTGCGCAACGAAGCGATGTATTTCAGCCGCGCGCCGATCGCCTGGCACCGTGATGGCTTCGCGCGAAGCCGCGAGGCCTTGCCGGATGGCCATCGCTGGCTGCGCCATATCGGCATCTACGGCTACCGTGCCGGCTTCCTGCAGCAGTTCGCGGCGATGCCGCCGGGCCAGCTGGAGCAGGTCGAGGCGCTGGAACAGCTGCGCGTGCTGGAAGCCGGTTTCCCGATCAGCGTGGCAATCTCGCCCGAAGCCTTCCCGCCGGGCATCGACACGCCCGAAGACCTGGCCCGCGCCGAAGCCCTGCTGCAGTCCATGGCCGCGCGATGAACCTGCTGGTCGTCTGCCTGGGCAACATCTGCCGCTCGCCGATGGCCGAGGGCGCCCTGCGTGCCCGACTGCAGGCCTCGCCGCTGGCCGGCCGGGTGCAGGTTGACTCGGCCGGCACCGGCCACTGGCACGTCGGCGAAGCACCTGACCGGCGCGCCATTGCCTGTGCCGCCCGCCACGGCGTGGATATCGGTGGCCTGCGTGCGCGCCAGCTGCAGGCGGGGGATTTCGAACGCTTCGACTGGATCCTCTGCGCCGACGAGGCCAACCTGCGCGACGCCGCACGGCTGGCCACGGCCGCCCAGCGCGGGCGTTTGTCGTTGTACCTGCCGTGGTCAGGCGGGCAGGGCGTGCAGGCCATCCCCGACCCCTATACCGGCGGCCAGGTTCATTTCGAGCAGGTCTGGGCGATGGTCGACCAGGCCGCGCAACGGACCGTGGCACGACTGTTGCATGACGTCGAGTCCGGCATAATCAGGCCATGAACGCACAGCCCGTCCAGGACCTGCCCGAGTTTGCCACCTGGCTCAATGCCGCCCCCTGCACCCTGACCGAACTGCGTGGCCGGCCGGTCGCGCTGCTGTTCGTCAATGCCGCATCGGCCTGGAGCATGCAGCGGCTGGCCGAGTTCGGCCAATGGCTGTCACGCAACCCGGGCCGCCTGCAGCCGTTGGTGCTGCATGTGCCGCGCTTCGATTTCGAACGCGACGCCGGCGCTGCGCTGAAGCTGCTGCGCAGGCAGGGTCTATCGATGCCGGCGCTGCTCGATGCCGACTGGGACGGCTGGCGCCGCTTCGGCGTCACGGCCTGGCCGACCGTCATCCTGCTCGACGCGCAGGGGCGCGAACAGCAGCGCCTGGTCGGCCTGGGCGCACCCGGCGAGCTGGAACGCGCCTTGAACGATCTCTGCGAAGGCGCGCCGCTGGCACCGTCGCGCGGCGGCAGCGAGCTGCATCCCGAACTGCCGCATCCGCTGCGGTTCCCGGCCGGCCTCGCGGTCAACCGGGACCGCCTGTACATCGCCGACAGCGGTCGCCATCGCATCCTCGAGTGCAGCCATGGCGGGCGCGTGCTGCGCCAGTTCGGGCTGGGTACCGCTGATTTCATGGATGGCAACCTGGCCGAAGCCGCGTTCCATCGCCCGCAGGGGCTGGTGCTCGAGCGCGAGTCGCTGTACGTGGCCGATACCGGCAACCACGCGGTGCGCCGCATCAACCTCGCGACCGGACAGGTCGACACGCTGTGCGGCAACGGTCGCCCTGGCACGCCGGTCGAAGGGCCGGTGGCGCAGGCGCGGCAGGTGGCGCTGGACAACCCGGTTGGCCTGGCGATCGCCGACAACCAGCTGCATATCGCCATGGCCGGCGACAACCGCCTGTGGAGCTTCCACCTCGGCCTGCGCAGCCTGCAATGGCGCGCCGGCAGCGGTGCCATCGACGAGCGCGACGGCAGTGGCCACATGGCTGCGTTCGCCCAGCCTACCGGCCTGGCAGTGGTGCAGCAGGTGCTGTACGTGGCCGATGCGCTGGGCTCGTCCATCCGTGCGGTGCAGCTGCGCGGTGACCTCGTTCAGACCCTGGTCGGGCAGGGCGCCTGGCGCTTCGGCGCCGACGATGGCCCGCGCGGGCAGGCCAGCCTGCAGTATCCGCAGGCCATTGCATTGAGCCCGGACGCACCCGTGCTGTGGATCGCTGACACCGGCAACGGCCGCCTGCGCACGCTGCGCCTGGGCGGCGGCGATCTGGTCACCCAGCCACTGCCGCGCCGCCTGCATGGCCCGGCCGGCCTGGCCGTCGGCGCCGGTGCAGTGTGGATTGCCGAGACCGACGCGCACGCGGTGCTGCGTTTCGACCCCGACAGCGGCGTGCTCAGCGAAGTGCCGATCAGCGAATGACCGACGTCACCGCCCCGGCCTTCGACGGCAAGGCCTTCGCGGCCCAGTTGAGCACCGCACCCGGCGTCTACCGCATGTACGCGGCCGACGACACGCTGCTGTACGTGGGCAAGGCGCGCGCGCTGCGCAACCGCGTCGGCAGCTACTTCAACGGCAGCCCGAAGAACGCGCGCATCATGTCGATGCTCTCGCAGATCGCGCGCATGGACGTGACCGTCACGCGCTCGGAAGGCGAAGCGCTGCTGCTGGAAAACCAGCTGATCAAATCCCTGTCGCCGCGCTACAACGTGTCCCTGCGCGACGACAAAACCTACCCGCACGTGCTGCTGACCCGCGAGGACTGGCCGCGCATCGCCCTGCACCGTGGCCCGCGCGCTATTCCCGGGCGTTATTTCGGGCCGTACCCGGGCGTCACCGCAGTACGCGAAACGCTGAACCTGATGCACAAGCTGTTCAAGCTGCGCAGCTGCGAGGACAGCGTGTTCCGCAACCGTTCGCGGCCGTGCCTGCAGTACCAGATCGGCCGCTGCAGCGCGCCGTGCGTGGACCTGGTGCCGGCGCCGGAGTATGCCGAATCAGTGCGCCGCGCCACGCTGTTCCTGGAAGGCAAGAGCGATGAGCTGACCCGCGAGCTGGGCGAGCAGATGCAGGGTGCCAGCGAGGCGCTGGAGTTCGAGAAGGCCGCGCGCCTGCGCGACCTCATCGCTTCGCTGCGCAGCATGCAGACCCGCCAGTACGTGGATGGCCGCGCCGCCGACCTGGACGTGCTGGCCGTGGCCATGCACGGCTCGCAGGCCTGCGTGCTGCTGCTGGCCTTCCGCGATGGACGCAATCTGGGCACCCGCCCGTTCTTCCCGCGCACCAATGGCGAGGACAGCCCCGAAGAGGTGCTGGCCGCGTTCGTGTCGCAGTACTACATCGAATTCGAGCCGCCGCGCGAGATCCTGCTGGACCGGCAGATTCCCGATGCCGACCTGCTGGTGGCCGCGCTTTCGGCCTCGGCCGAGCGCAAGGTGCAGCTGAAGTGGAACGTGCGTGGCGAGCGCGCCGGCTACCTGGAGCTGGCCAGCCGCAACGCGCAGCTGACCCTGGCCACCGAACTCAACAGCCGCAACGCGCAGCACGCGCGCAGCGAAGCCCTGCGCGAGATGCTGGGCCTGGCCGAACCGGTCAAGCGGGTGGAATGCTTCGATATCAGCCACACCATGGGCGAAGCGACCGTGGCGTCGTGCGTGGTGTTCGATGCCGCCGGCCCGGTGCGCGCGCAGTACCGCCGCTTCAACATCAGCGGCATCGAGCCCGGCGATGATTACGCGGCCATGCACCAGGCCATCGACCGCCGCTTCCGCCGCGCCGTGGAAGAGCAGGGCGTGCTGCCCGACGTGCTACTGATCGATGGTGGCGCCGGCCAGCTGGCCCAGGCCCAGGCCGCCCTGGCCGACCTGGGCGTGGAAGGCGTGCTGCTGGTGGGCGTGGCCAAGGGCGTGGAGCGCCGCGCCGGCCACGAAGCGCTGGTGATGCCCGATGGCCGCGAGCTGCGCCCGGGCGCGGCCAATCCTGCGCTGCAGTTCATCCAGCAGGTGCGCGACGAAGCGCACCGCTTCGCCATCACCGGACATCGGGGCCGCCGTCAGAAGGCCCGGATGACCAGCAAGCTGGAAGATATTCCCGGTATCGGCCCGCGCCGGCGCGCCAGCCTGCTCAAGCATTTCGGTGGTCTGGTCGGCCTGAAAGCCGCCGGCGAAGCTGAAATCGCCAAGGTCGAGGGCATCAATGACGCCCTCGCTGCACGCATCTACGCTAACCTGCACGGGTTGGCCACGCCTGACCCGGCCGAGTAGAGAGAGAAGCAAGCCGCATGAAGTTGACCCTGCCCACCTGGCTGACGTTGTTGCGGATCGTGATGATCCCGGTGCTGGTGCTGGTGTTCTACCTGCCCTACACCTGGACCAATTTCGCGTCCGCGGCGATTTTCGGCCTGGCCGCGATCACCGACTGGCTCGATGGCTGGATCGCACGTCGGTACAAGCTGGAATCGGCGTTCGGCGCCTTCCTCGATCCGGTGGCGGACAAGCTGATGGTGGCCGTGGCGCTGTTCCTGATCGTGCAGGGCCACCCGACGCCGTGGATGGCGTTCTGGGCGGCGGTGATCGTCGGCCGCGAAATCGCGGTGTCGGCGCTGCGCGAGTGGATGGCCGAGCTGGGCCAGCGCGCCAAGGTGCGCGTGGCCATGATCGGCAAGGTCAAGACCACCGCACAGATGGTCGCGCTGCTGTGCCTGCTGTATTCGGTGGCACCGAACGTGCCGGTCAATGACATCTGGATGGGCCCGCCGGTGTTCCATATCGGCGACTGGACCCTGGCCATTGCCGCCGTGCTGACCCTGTGGTCGGGCCTGCAGTACCTGCATGCCGCCTGGCCGAGCCTGCGCGAAGACGAGCGCGCCGCGCGCGAGCGTTCGCGTCAGAAGAAGCTGGGCAATTGAGCCCCGGGGGCGGGTCCCTTTCCGCAGGAAAGGGCTCTGACCCCACGGTTGCAGCCATCCACGCATGGCGTGGATCTACTGGATCGAGATGCCTCCATCCACGCATGGCGTGGATCTACCGGAGCGGGATGCCCGCATCCACGCATGGCGTGGATCTGCTGGTGGATCTACCGACACATCGCGCGCCGTAGTAGATCCACGCCATGCGTGGATACGCCATGCCGAAGCGCCGCGAAATCCCCCTGAAAAAACCGCTTGACGCCGTTCCCAGAACAGGTAGAATTTCGCCTCCCAAGCGGGAATAGCTCAGTTGGTAGAGCGCAACCTTGCCAAGGTTGAGGTCGCGAGTTCGAGTCTCGTTTCCCGCTCCAGATTCAAGAAAAACGCTCCCGGAAGGGGGCGTTTTTCGTTGTGCGCGGAGCGCGCTTCATCCCCACTTCACCGCCACCCCATCGCCCCGCCACGCACGCGGGCGACGCTGCTTCTCCGTTCCCAACCGGTGATGCCGCGATGCCGCACATGTCCTCTGCCTACGACCACGATCTGGTCATCGTCGGCGCAAGCTTCGCCGGTGCGGCCTGCGCATTGGCCGCCGCGCAGTACGGCCTGCGCGTCTGCGTATTGGAGCGCAAGGCCGATCCCGGCGAGCGCCTGCACACCACCGGCATCGTGGTGAAGGAAGCGATGGAGCAGACCTGGCTGGGCCGCATGCCCGAGCATCTGGTCCAGCGTGTCGCCCGCGTGCGGCTGTACGCGCCGAACCTGCGCAGCGTGCAGCTGGCCGCGCCCGGGTACTACTTCCTCACCACCGACACCCCGGGCCTGATGCGCTGGCTGGCCGACGAACTGCGTGCCAGCGGCGTGGATCTGCGCCTGCAGCAGTCCTTCAGCAATGCCGAGGTCGATGGCGATGGCTGGCAAGTGGACGGGGCAGGGCGCTGCGCCTATCTGGTCGGTGCCGATGGCGCGCGATCACGCGTGGCCCGGCGTACCGGCCTGGGCCAGGTGCGCGACAATCTCTATGGCGTCGAGCGCGAATTCGATGGCCTGCAGTTGCCGCAGGGCGATGCGCTGCACTGCTTCGTCAGCAAGCGTTACGCGCCGGGCTACATCGGTTGGGTCGCGCAGAATCCCACGGGCGTGCAGGTTGGGCTCGCCCTGCGCCATGATCCGATGCAGGCGCGGGTGCCGTACATCGATGGCTTCATCGAACTTGTGCGCGACATCGTCGGCATCCCACCGTCCTTGCGGCCGTCGTCCACCCGCGCCGGGCTGGTGCCCTGCGGCCTGCCGGATGGCCCGATCACCGGCCACCGCCTGGTCCTGACCGGGGATGCGGCCGGCATCGTCTCGCCGCTGTCGGCCGGCGGCATCCACTCGTCGTGGCGGCATGGCTGGGCGGTCGGCGATGCCATCGGCCTGCACCTGCGTGGCCAGGGCCCCGCCGCCGAACAGGTGGCGCGGCGGGTGGCGCCGACCTTCCGCCGCAAGCGCGTGCTGCGCTGGGCGATGGACCATCTGCAGCAGGACTGGCCGCTCAACGCGCTGCTGCGTACCGCCGCGACGCGGCGCGTGGCCGAGCAGATCTACTTCCACCGGCGCGGGGTGCGGGCCTGACCGCCAAGCTGAACGACGCTGTGCAGACGACCCGAAAAATCCGGTTGACGCCGTGCAGCAATATCGACACAATAGCGCTCCTTCGACGCAGGTCGAACGGAATCTGCGGGAATAGCTCAGTTGGTAGAGCGCAACCTTGCCAAGGTTGAGGTCGCGAGTTCGAGTCTCGTTTCCCGCTCCAGATTGCAGAAAAACGCTCCCGGAAGGGGGCGTTTTTAGTTTGCGTCAGTGCTTCGATACCAGATGGGTCGAAAGGCAGACTGCGAGCGCGCAGGCTGCGAACATCAGGCCCATGTCGGTGGCTGCATGGCGTAGTGCTGCGCTCACGATGAAGGGTATCTGCGTGCGGTGGAAGCGCGGCTGCGAAACCCCTGCCACGCACTGATGACGGACACCGCGCACAGGGCCAGGAACAGGCTCAGATCCAGCAGCAGCAACCACAGCAGGTGTGTGCCGTAGACCGGCGATTGGTGCATCGCGCCCATCGCGAACGGTACCGACCACGTCGGCAGCAGCGCAAAGGCGATCAGCAGGCGCAGCCAGAGCCGACGCCATCGCCATGGGCGCACGATCAGCATGACAACCGCGATTTCGATCGTGCTCATCAGGGCAAAGATCGCAACGGCGCGGATGGGATAGGGCTGCACTTCGCCGGGTTCCAGCCAGCGCTGCATCCAGTAGTCGGTCTGCGTACCGGCATGAATCAGCGCGGCCATCACGGCCAGCCAGATCACGACTGCCGCCAGGTAGTACAAGCGAGTGCTGCGATCACTCATGCGCGGGCTCCTTGCGCGTGCTCCAGGTGGTGGTGCGCGCAGCGAAGCGCATGCTCGCGGCGATCGCGGCAAGTGCAAGCACGCCTGGCCCGACGGTGAAGTACACCATGCGCAGCGGGTTGTTGTGCATCAGCGTCCAGGTCGCGAATGCGAGCGGGATGGCCAGCACCAACAATTTCGCTGCCAACGGCCGCAGTACGGCGATCAACGGCTGTGCGCCGAGGAACAGCACGAACGCGTAGTACTGCGCGAGGCCCAGGCCGATGTTGCCGTGCGAGCTGAAACCAACATGATCGCGATACCAGTTCATGCCCAGCGGCATCAGCGTCCAATAGAGCGCGCCCACCAGCAGGTGCAGCAGCAGGGAGATCAGCAGAGATTTGCCGTGCAGGAACATGGGCCGAGGCGTCCGGGCGGGGCAGGGTACCCCACTGCGCAAGGCCCGGATCGCGGTGCGTGAAGACTGTTGACGGCGTGAAGGAATTTGGACACAATAGCGCTCCTTCGACGCAGGTCGAACGGAATCTGCGGGAATAGCTCAGTTGGTAGAGCGCAACCTTGCCAAGGTTGAGGTCGCGAGTTCGAGTCTCGTTTCCCG
>NZ_JBRRCR010000012.1:0-70360 GCF_056759115.1 Stenotrophomonas sp. STEN087
GGGCGCCGGGCCGCGCCCCCCCCCCCCCCCCCCCCCGGCGCCCCCGGCCGCCGGCCCGCCCCCCCCCCCCCCCCCCCCGCCCCCCCCCCCCCCCCCCCGGCCCCCGCCGCCCCCCCCCCGGCGGGGTTTTACGACCAGTCGAACGTAAACAGGACCGTGCGGCTGTGCGGTTCGTAGAACATCACGATGGCATCGGCGCCGGCCGCGACCCAGTTGCTGGCCGGCACGCTGGCCACATGGAAGAAGGCCTGGCCGTCGCGGGTCAGTTGCAGGCCATCGTCGGCCAGCTGGCTGCTGTCATTGCGGAGACGCAGGCTGCCACGCTGCCGGTAGCCGGCCAGATCCTGCAGCTGGAATGCCGCAGGCAGCGGGGCATAGCCGGACCAGTTGCCGAACCAGATCGGGCCGCCCAGCTGCTGCAGCCATGCCTGCTCGTCCAGCTCGCCGTCACCGTAGCGCGAGCAGCTGGCCAGGCGCCCGTGCTGCTGGAAATACGCACGCGCCTTGGCATGGCTCTCGCGCATTTCCACGATATGGGCGCGGGCCTCCTCGCCATCCACGGCTTCACCCAGGAAGTACTCCTGCGTGCCGAGGAAGCGCATGCGGTCGTCCGCGGTCAGCTCGAAGGCGATCCAGTTGATGCCGGTGAACGCGTTGTGGTGCGCGGTGGTGTCGTCACCGATGCAGCCTTCATACGGCTCGATCGGGCACAGCATCGTCGCCACCTGGCCCGCCAGCTCAGGCCGCAGCATGCCCAGGTCGATCTTCAGCAGCGGCAGCAGGTGCTGGCCGAGCCAGGCCTGATCGGCGGGGAAGACATCGGCGGGGAAGGGCACCATGCCGGGCAGCAGGTCGCGCAGTTCGGTGGGGTGGATCATTTCAGTCCTTTGAATGGTGTCGGTAGTGCCGGCCGCCGGCCGGCAACCTCACGCCGCATCGGGAATGCCGGCCAGCGGCCGGCACTACCTTCAGGTGGAAGCGTTGCGGATCGCGTCCGGCAGCGGCGCGCTCTTGCCGGTCTGTGTATCCATCCACACCACCACCACGTTGCCGTCCGAATACAGCTTGGTGTCGTCCTGCTGGTCGACGATGCGGTGGCCGATGGTCACGCTGCTGTTGCCCAGGCGCTCGACGAACAGTTCGACCAGGATGTCGTTGGGCCACACGATCGGCAGGCGGTAGTTGACGTTGGTCGCGGCCACCACCGGTGCGATGCGGTCGGTCATCGACACGCCTTCCACGCCCAGCATCCAGCGCACGCGCGCTTCTTCCAGGTAGGAAATGTACTTGGCGTTGTTGACGTGGCCCATGCTGTCCATGTCACGCCAGCGCACGCTGATCGGGATGCGGGCCAGGATCGTGTGTTCGCTGCTCATCAGGCGTCCTTCTTCTTCGTCGTGCTCTTGCTGGCCTTGCCGGTGCTCTTGGCGGCCACGGCCTTCTTCGCCACCTTGGCCGGCTTTTCAGGCTTCACCTTGCGCGGCGGGCGGGCGTCGGGCTTGTTGGCCACGGCGGCCGGCTGCTCCGGGCGCGCGCTGGTGGAGGGCAGCATGCGGGCCAGGAACTGGCCGGTGTACGACTGCGGGCAGGCGGCCACGTCTTCCGGCGTACCGGTCACCAGGATGGTGCCACCGCGGTGGCCGCCTTCCGGGCCGAGATCGACGATCCAGTCGGCGGTCTTGATGACATCCAGGTTGTGCTCGATCACCACCACCGTGTTGCCTTCGTCGCGCAGCTTGTGCAGCACGCCCAGCAGCGCTTCGATGTCGTGGAAGTGCAGGCCGGTGGTCGGCTCGTCGAGGATGTACAGGGTGCGGCCGGTATCGCGGCGCGACAGTTCCTTGGACAGCTTCACGCGCTGCGCTTCACCACCGGACAGCGTGGTCGCGCTCTGGCCCAGCTTGATGTAGCTCAAGCCCACGTCCACCAGCGTTTCCAGCTTGCGGGCGATCGACGGCACCGGCTCGAACAGCCTCAGCGCATCTTCGACGGTCATTTCCAGCACGTCGTTGATGTTGTAGCCCTTGTACAGGATCTCCAGCGTCTCGCGGTTGTAGCGCTTGCCGTGGCAGACGTCGCAGGGCACGTACACGTCCGGCAGGAAGTGCATCTCGACCTTGATCAGGCCATCGCCCTGGCAGGCCTCGCAGCGGCCGCCGCGCACGTTGAAGCTGAAACGGCCCGGCGAATAGCCGCGCGCACGCGCTTCGGGCACCTGCGCGAACAGCTCGCGCAGCGGGGTGAACAGGCCGGTGTAGGTGGCCGGGTTCGAACGCGGGGTGCGGCCGATCGGCGACTGGTCGATGTCCACCACCTTGTCGAACAGGTCCAGGCCATCGATCTCCTTGTACGGGGCGATCGGGTGCGAGGAACCGTTGATCTCGTTGGCGGCCAGCGAGAACAGGGTGTCGTTGATCAGGGTCGACTTGCCCGAGCCGGACACGCCGGTCACGCAGGTCAGCAGGCCCGACGGAATCGCCAGGTCCACGCCCTTCAGGTTGTTGCCGCTGGCACCGCGCAGGTGCAGGGTCATCTTCGGGTTCGGCTTGTGCCGGCGCGCCGGGATCTCGATCGCGCGCTTGCCCGACAGGTACTGGCCGGTCAGCGAACGCGGTGCATCCAGGATGTCCTGCAGGGTGCCCTGGCCGACGATCTCGCCGCCATGCACGCCCGCGCCCGGGCCGATGTCCAGCACGTAGTCGGCCAGGCGGATCGCATCCTCGTCATGCTCGACCACGATGACCGTGTTGCCGAGGTCGCGCAGGCGGGTGAGGGTGCCCAGCAGGCGTTCGTTGTCGCGCTGGTGCAGGCCGATGGACGGCTCGTCGAGCACGTACATCACGCCGACCAGGCCGGCGCCGATCTGGCTGGCCAGGCGGATGCGCTGCGCTTCGCCACCGGACAGGGTGTCGGCCTTGCGCTCCAGGGTCAGGTAATCCAGGCCGACGTCGACCAGGAAGCCCAGGCGTTCGCCGATCTCCTTGACGATCTTCGAGGCGATCTCACCGCGCCAGCCCGGCAGGCTCAGCTCGCTGAAGAACTTCAGTGCTTCGTCGATCGGCAGCACCACCAGGTCCGGCAGCGGGCGGTCGGCCACGAACACGTTGCGTGCGGCCTTGTTCAGGCGCGCGCCCTTGCACTCGGGGCAGGCGTGTTCGCTGATGTACTTGCCCAGTTCTTCCTGCACAGCCGCCGATTCGGTTTCCTTGTAGCGGCGTTCCAGGTTGGGAATGATGCCTTCGAAGCGGTGCTTGCGCTGGGTGCGGCCACCGGCCTCGGTGAAGTAGGTGAAGGTGATCGCATCATCGCCGCTGCCGTACAGCACGGCCTGCTGCACGTTGTCCGGCAGCGAGTTCCACGACGCATCGACGTCGAACTTGTAGTGCTTGGCCAGCGAGGCGATCAGCTGGAAGTAGTAGGCGTTGCGACGGTCCCAGCCGCGCACCGCACCGGCGGCCAGCGACAGTTCCGGGTGCACCACCACGCGCGCCGGGTCGAAGAACTCGGCCATGCCCAGGCCATCGCAGCCGGGGCAGGCGCCCATCGGCGCGTTGAAGGAGAACAGGCGCGGCTCCAGCTCGGGCAGCGAGTAATCGCAGACCGGGCAGGAGTACTTGGAGGAGAACAGGGTCGGCGCGGTCCCGGCGTTGTCCAGGCTCTGCACCGAGGCCATGCCGTCGCCCAGCTTCAGCGCGGTCTCGAAGCTCTCGGCCAGGCGCTGCTTGATGTCCTCGCGCGGGCGGAAACGGTCGATCACCGCTTCGATGGTGTGCTTCTGGCGCAGGGCCAGCGGCGGCACCGCGTCGATCTCATACAGCTCGCCGTCCACACGCACGCGCACGAAGCCCTGCGCACGCAGCTGGTCGAAGACCTGCGCGTGCTCGCCCTTGCGGTCGCGGATGACCGGGGCCAGCAGCATGTAGCGCTGTTCCGGGTCCAGGGTCAGCACCTGGTCGACCATCTGGCTGACCGTCTGCGCTTCCAGCGGGTAGCCGTGGTCCGGGCAGCGCGGAGTGCCGACGCGCGCGTACAGCAGGCGCAGGTAGTCGTAGATCTCGGTGATGGTGCCGACGGTCGAACGCGGGTTGTGCGAGGTCGACTTCTGCTCGATCGAGATGGCCGGGGACAGGCCCTCGATGTGGTCCAGGTCCGGCTTTTCCATCACGCTCAGGAACTGCCGTGCATAGGCCGACAGCGACTCGACGTAGCGGCGCTGGCCTTCTGCATAGATGGTGTCGAACGCCAGCGAGGACTTGCCCGAGCCGGACAGGCCGGTGATCACGATCAGCTTGTCGCGGGGCAGGTCGAGGTCGATGTTCTTGAGGTTGTGCGTCCGCGCGCCGCGGATGCGGATGAAATCCATCGCCATGGGGGATCCGGTTATGGGGGGCGTTGGCTGGGTGCCGGGCCAGCGGGGGGACGGGCAATCGGTCAGCCTACCGAGGTGACCAGATGGGGGCAATGGGCGACAATGCCAGCCCGGTGTCTCACCTTGTGAGACAAGGCTTTATGAAGGGGTCAGATCCCTTTTCACGCCGTGAAAAGGGATTTGACCCCGTTCCGGTAGACCCCGCCCAGGGGTTGACTTGACCGGCGCCCATTGATCTGCGTACAATTCCGCTCCTGTCCGCCCTCGATGGCGGCAGTCCATAGACCACAATAACTACAGAGGAAGTCTGGTCATGTACGCAGTACTGGTCACCGGCGGTAAGCAATACCGCGTGGCGCAGGGCGAAAAGCTCCGCATTGAAAAGCTCGAAGTCGAAGTCGGCAGCGAGATCAAGTTCGACAACATCCTGCTGCTCGGCGACAGCGATGGCATCAAGATCGGCGACGCCCTGAGCGGCGCAGCGGTCACCGCCACCGTCCTGTCCCAGGGTCGTGCTGACAAGGTCCGGATCATCAAGTTCCGTCGCCGCAAGCACCACATGAAGCGTCAGGGTCACCGTCAGTACTACACCGAAATCGAGATCACCGGCATTGCCGGTGGCAGCAAGTAAGGAGATAGGTCATGGCACATAAAAAAGGCGTAGGCTCTTCGCGCAACGGTCGCGACTCCAACCCGAAGTACCTGGGCGTCAAGATCTTCGGTGGCCAGGCCATTGAAGCCGGCAACATCATCGTGCGTCAGCGCGGCACCCAGTTCCACCCGGGTTCGGGCGTCGGCCTCGGCCGCGACCACACCCTGTTCGCCCTCGTGGACGGCAAGGTGGAGTTCTCGGTGAAGGGCGCCAAGAAGCGTCGCACCGTCAGCGTCGTGTCGGTCGAAGCCTGATAAGGCTGGACTGGCGGCCATGCCCCGGCATGGCCCTGCTGGTTGAACCGCACGCTGCATGAAGAGCCCCGCTTCGGCGGGGCTTTTCGTTGGAATCAGTGGTACAACGGGCACGGCCCGACATTCAAGCAAGGCGGCGGCACGCAGGCCGCGCCCATCGCAGGCATCGAAACAATGAAACTGGTAGACGAAGCAGAAATCGAAGTGTTCGCCGGCAACGGCGGCAACGGCTGCATTGGCTTCCGTCGCGAGAAGTTCATTCCGCTCGGCGGCCCGGACGGCGGCGACGGCGGTGCGGGCGGCAGCGTGTACATCCGCGCCGACGAAAACCTGAACACCCTGGTCGACTTCCGCCATGACCGCATCTTCAAGGCGCAGCGCGGCGAGAACGGCATGGGCCGCCAGGCCTATGGCAAGGGCGGCGAAGACCTGACCATCACCGTGCCGGTCGGCACCGTGATCATCAACGTGGCCACCGACGAAATCATCGGCGACCTGACCCAGCACGGCGACCGCCTGCTGGTGGCGCAGGGTGGCCGTGGCGGCCTCGGCAACATGCATTTCAAGAGCTCGACCAACCGCTCGCCGCGCCAGGCGCTGCCGGGCGAGCCGGGCGAAGAGCGCACGCTGAAGCTGGAGCTGAAGCTGCTGGCCGACGTCGGCCTGCTGGGCTTCCCCAACGCCGGCAAGAGCACCCTGATCCGCGCCGTATCGGCAGCGACGCCGAAGGTGGCTGATTACCCGTTCACCACGCTGTACCCGAACCTGGGTGTGGTGAAGGTGGAGAACTACCGCAGCTTCGTCATCGCCGACATTCCGGGCCTGATCGAAGGCGCGGCCGACGGTGCCGGCCTGGGCGCGCAGTTCCTGCGCCACCTGCAGCGCACCCGCCTGCTGCTGCACCTGGTGGATATCTCCCCCATGGAAGGCGGCGTGGAAGGCATTTCCCCGGTCGAGCAGGTGCGTGCCATCGAGCGCGAGCTGGAAAAGCACGATCCGGAGCTGCTGCAGAAGCCGCGCTGGCTGGTGCTGAACAAGGCCGACCTGATGTTCGAGGACGAGGCCAAGGCCGCGGCCGAACAGATCGTCGCCGAGCTGGGCTGGAAGGAGCCGTGGTTCCTGGTCTCGGCGCTGGGCCGCGAAGGTACCTTCCCGATCATGAGCCGGGTCATGGCGTTCTTCGATCGCCAGAAGGAAGACGAACTGGAAGCCCGCAACGCGCTGTGATGGCGTTGTGGTTCCGTACGAAAAACCCGGCTTCGGCCGGGTTTTTCGTTGCGCGAACCCCGGGGATCGCGCGGATCGCGGGCAACAAAAAACCCGGCCGAGGCCGGGCTTTTGTCTGCTACCCAGCCCCGAAGGGCAGGGCGGCAACGCCGGATCAGGCGGCCTTGAGGGCCTTGATGCGGTCGTTCAGGCGGCTCTTATGACGAGCAGCCTTGTTCTTGTGGATCAGGCCACGCGCGCTGAAACGATCCAGGATCGGCTGGGCAACGGCGAAGGCGGCTTCGGCGCCGGCGGCATCGTTGGCGTCCAGCGCCTTGATCACTTTCTTGACAGCGGTGCGCAGCATCGAGCGCTGAGCCACGTTGCGCGCGTTGCGCACGACGGTCTGCTTGGCGCGCTTCTTGGCGGACTTGATATTGGCCACGGTGGTGGTTTCCTGAAAAAATCGGTGTTATGGGAACAGCAAGCTAGCTAGTATGATGGCGTAAGAAATGCACGTCAAGTCGATTGTCAAGAGGGACGCTGAGTGAGTTCACCCAAGTTGTTGCGGGGCCTGCTGTCGTTCAGCAGCATGACCATGGTCTCGCGCGTTCTCGGACTTGTCCGGGACTTCGTGGTGACCACCACGTTCGGCACCAACGCCATCACTGATGCTTTCTGGGTCGCCTTCAGGGTACCCAATTTCCTGCGCCGTTTGTTCGCCGAAGGCTCATTCGCGACCGCTTTCGTGCCGGTGTTCACGGAAGTGAAAGAGACCCGCAGCCATGCGGAGCTGCGCGAACTGATGGCGCGCACGGCCGGCACCCTCGGCGGCATCCTGATGCTGGTGACCGCCGTGGCGCTGATTTTCGCACCGCAGCTGGCCTCGGTGTTCTCAAGCGGTGTTGATACCGATCCGGTCAAGCAGGGCCTGCTGGTGGACCTGTTCCGCCTGACCTTCCCGTTCCTGCTGTTCGTCTCGCTCACCGCCCTGGCCGGCGGCGCGCTCAACAGCTTCCAGAAGTTCGCGATGCCGGCGCTGACCCCGGTCATCCTCAATCTGTGCATGATCGCCGGCGCGCTGTGGCTGGCGCCGCGGCTGGGCGGCACACCGGAAAAGCAGATCCTGGCGCTGGGCTGGGCGGTGCTTGCCGCCGGCATCCTGCAGCTGCTGTTCCAGCTGCCCTCGCTGAAGGGCATCAACCTGCTGACCCTGCCGCGCTGGGGCTGGACCCACCCCGGCGTGCGCAAGGTGATGACCCTGATGGTGCCGACCCTGTTCGGCTCGTCGGTGGCGCAGATCAACCTGCTGCTGGATACCGTCATCGCCGCCAAGCTGACCGACGGCTCGCAGTCCTGGCTGTCGCTGGCCGATCGTTTCCTTGAGCTGCCGCTGGGCGTGTTCGGCGTGGCCCTGGGCACGGTGATCCTGCCGGCGCTGGCCCGCCACCACGTCAGCACCGACCGCGAGGGCTTCTCGCGCTCGCTGGACTGGGGCCTGCGGATGACCCTGCTGATCTCGGTGCCGGCCATGCTGGGCCTGCTGTTCCTGGCCGAGCCGCTGATCGCCACCATCTTCCAGCACGGCCAGTTCAGCGCCTTCGACACCCGCATGACCGCGCTGTCGGTCTACGGCCTGAGCTTCGGCCTGCCGGCGTTCGCCCTGCTGAAAGTCGTGCTGCCGGCCTTCTACGCCCGCCAGGACACCCGGACCCCGGTGCGTGCCGGCGTCGCCGCGCTGGTGGCCAACATGGTGTTCAACTTCGCCCTGCTGGCCGTGCTGTACCAGGTGATGGTGCCCGACGAGCTGAAGGCGCAGGGCGTGATGACAGCCATCGGCAAGCAGCCGGGCCTGCACCTGGCCCTGGGCATCGCCAGTGCGCTGTCCAGCTACCTGAACCTGGGCCTGCTCTGGTACTGGCTGGGCAAGACCGATGTCTACCAGCGCCGGCCCGGCTGGGGCGGTTACCTGGTACGCCTGCTGGTGGCCTGCGTGGCCATGGTCGGCGTGCTGCTGGCCCTGCTGCACTGGCTGCCTGCCTTCTCGGCCATGGGCGTGTGGGAGCGGATCGGCGCCCTGGCGCTGCTGGTCGGCGGCGGTGGCGCGACCTACGGCGTGGCCATGCTGGCGATGGGCTTCCGCCCCCGCGACCTGCGCGGGCATTGATCGGGGCCCACGGCGGCTATACTTCAGGGTTACACCATTGAAGCGGCGGCCCCGGGTGGGCCGGAACGAGAGTTGATGAGCAGGCTGTTCAGAAGCGTCGAGGGCGGGGAGCTGTTCCCCAACGGAAGCGTGGTCTGTATCGGTGCATTCGACGGCCTCCATCTGGGGCATCGTGCGCTGGTCCGCCACGCGGTCGCCCGCGCGCGCGCCTTGGGCGTGGCCGCGGTGGCCGTGGCATTCGAGCCGCTGCCGCGTGAATTCTTTGCCCAGGGCACGCCGCCGCCGCGGCTGACCCTGGCCCGCGGCAAGGTCGAGATCCTGCGCGAACTGGGCGTGGATGCGATCGGCCTGCTGCGCTTCGACGCGGCGATGGCGGCCATGCCGGCCGAGGATTTCGTCCGCACGCTGCTGGCCCAGCGCCTGGGCGCGCGCGAAGTGTGGATCGGCCCGGAGTTCTGCTTCGGCAACCGCCGTCGCGGCGATCTGGCCCTGCTGCAGGCGATGGGTGGCGAGCTCGGCTTCACTGCCGGTGAGATCGAAGCGGTCGACCTGCACGGCGATCGCATCTCCAGCACCCGCATCCGCCAGCTGCTGCAGGCCGGCGATTTCACCCATGCCAACGATCTGCTCGGTCGCCCCTACGCGATCAGCGGGCGGGTGGTGCGTGGGCGCCAGCTGGGCCGCACGCTGGGCTTCCCCACCGCCAACCTGCGCTTCCCGAAGACGCCGGCGCTGTCGGGCATCTACGCTACCTGGGTGCACGGCGTGTTCGACCAGCCGTGGCCGTCGGTGTCCAGCTTCGGTACCCGGCCGACGGTGGAAGGCGTGGAGCCGCTGCTGGAAGCCCACCTGTTCGATTTCCAGGGCGACCTGTACGGTCGACACATCGAAGTGGAATTCGTCGCCAAGCTGCGCGACGAAGAGAAATTCAATGATCTGGCGGCACTGACCGACCAGATGCACCGCGACGCCGACCAGGCGCGCGCCATCCTTTCCGAACATAGATTGCGAGCCACTGCGTGAGCCAGGACTACAAGACCACCCTGAACCTGCCAGCCACCGAATTCCCGATGCGCGGCGACCTGCCCAAGCGCGAGCCGGGCATTCTGGCGCGGTGGGAAGAGCAGGGGCTCTACCAGCAGCTGCGTGACAACGCCGCCGGCCGCCCGCTGTTCGTGCTGCATGACGGCCCGCCGTACGCCAACGGCCGCATCCACCTGGGCCACGCGGTCAACAAGATCCTCAAGGACATCATCGTCAAGTCGCGCTACCTGGCCGGCTTCGATGCGCCTTACGTGCCGGGCTGGGATTGCCACGGCCTGCCGATCGAGATCGCGGTGGAAAAGAAGTGGGGCAAGGTCGGCACCAAGCTCGACGCCGTCGAATTCCGGCAGAAGTGCCGTGAGTTCGCCGAAGAGCAGATCAACATCCAGCGCGCCGATTTCAAGCGCCTGGGCGTGACCGGCGACTGGGACAACCCGTACAAGACCCTGAGCTTCGATTTCGAGGCCAACGAGATCCGTGCGCTGGCCAAGGTCGTGGCCAACGGCCACCTGGTGCGTGGCGCCAAGCCGGTCTACTGGTGCTTCGACTGCGGCTCGGCGCTGGCCGAGGCGGAAATCGAATACCAGGAAAAGGAATCGCCGGCGATCGACGTGGCCTACGCCGCGCGCGATGCGCAGGCCGTGGCCCAGGCCTTCGGCGTGAGCCTGCCGGGCGACGTCGAAGTGGCCGTGCCGATCTGGACCACCACCCCGTGGACGCTGCCGGCCTCGCTGGCCGTGTCGCTGGGCGCGGAGATCCGCTACGTGCTGGCCGAAGGCCCGGCGCACAACGGCAAGCGCCGCTGGCTGGTGCTGGCCGCGGCCCTGGCCGAGCGCGCCCTGCAGCGCTATGGCGTCGAAAACGTGGTGCTGCACGGTGAAACCACCGGCGCGGCGCTGGAAAACCAGCTGCTGGCGCACCCGTTCTACCCGGAGCGCGAGATCCTGGTGCTCAACGGCGACCACGTGTCCGACGAGGACGGTACCGGTGCGGTGCACACCGCCCCCGGCCACGGCCAGGAAGACTACGTGGTCAGCCAGAAGTACGGCCTGCTGGACAAGTACAACGCCGGCCAGATCACCCCGGTCGACGGCCGTGGCGTGTACCTGGAATCGACCCCGCCGGCCGGTGACGTGGTGCTGGCAGGCCAGCACCTGTGGAAGGCGCAGGAGGCCATCGTCGGCGTGCTGCGCGACAACGGCGCGCTGCTGGCCTTCCACCCGATCCGCCACAGCTACCCGCACTGCTGGCGCCACAAGACGCCGGTGGTGTTCCGCGCCACCCCGCAGTGGTTCATCTCGATGGACAAGGCCAACCTGCGCAACGATGCGCTGGCTGCCATCGATACCGTGGGCTGGTTCCCGAGCTGGGGCAAGGCGCGCATCCAGAGCATGGTCGACGGTCGCCCGGACTGGACCATCTCGCGCCAGCGCACCTGGGGCGTGCCGATCGCACTGTTCACCCACCGCCAGACCGGCGAGATCCACCCGCGCACGGTGGAGCTGATGCAGCAGGTCGCCGACCGCGTCGAAGCCGAGGGCATCGACGTGTGGTATTCGCTGGACGCGGCCGAACTGCTGGGCGCCGAAGCGGCCGACTACGAGAAGGTCACCGACATCCTCGACGTCTGGTTCGATTCGGGCGTCACCCATGAAGGCGTGCTGGCCGCGCGTGGCTTCGGTAAGCCGGCCGACCTGTACCTGGAAGGTTCGGACCAGCATCGCGGCTGGTTCCAGTCCTCGCTGCTGACCGGCGTGGCCATCGACCAGCGTGCGCCGTACAAGCAGTGCCTCACCCACGGTTTCACCGTGGACGAGCACGGCCGCAAGATGTCCAAGTCGCTGGGCAACGGCATCGAGCCGCAGGACATCATGAACAAGCTGGGCGCGGACATCCTGCGCCTGTGGATCGCCTCGGCCGACTACAGCAACGAGATGTCGCTGTCGCAGGAAATCCTCAAGCGCAACGCCGATGCCTACCGCCGCCTGCGCAACACCGCGCGCTTCCTGCTGGGCAACCTGGATGGCTTCGATCCGGCCCAGCACCTGCGCCCGCTGAACGAGATGGTCGCGCTGGACCGCTGGATCGTGCATCGCGCCTGGGAATTGCAGGAGAAGATCAAGGCCGCGTTCGACAACTACAACATGGCCGAGATCGTCCAGCTGCTGCTGAACTTCTGCAGCGTGGACCTGGGCTCGCTGTACCTGGACGTGACCAAGGACCGCCTGTACACGATGCCGACCGATTCGCACGGCCGTCGTTCGGCACAGAGCGCGATGTACCACATCGCCGAAGCGTTCACCCGCTGGATCGCACCGATCCTGACCTTCACCGCCGACGAGCTGTGGGGCTACCTGCCGGGCGAGCGTGCCGAGCACGTGCTGTTCACCACCTGGTACGACGGCCTGGCGCCGCTGCCGGCCGATGCCCAGCTCAACGCCGCTGATTTCGACCAGCTGCTGGCCGTGCGCGAGCAGGTCGCCAAGGTGCTCGAGCCGATGCGCGCCAACGGTGCGATCGGTGCCGCGCTGGAAGCGGAAATCACCATCGCCGCCAGCGAAGAGCAGGCCGCGAAGTGGCAGCCGCTGGCCGATGAACTGCGTTTCCTGTTCATCAGCGGCGACGTGCAGGTGCGCCCGGCGACCACCGACGAAGTGTTCGTCAGTGCCCAGCCGACCCAGAAGAGCAAGTGCGTGCGCTGCTGGCACCACCGCGCCGACGTCGGCAGCAACGCCGACCATCCGGAACTGTGCGGCCGCTGCGCGGGCAACATCACCGGTGCCGGTGAAGTGCGGAGCTGGTTCTGATGGCCGCGCCCCGTCCGCATCCGAACGCGCTGGTCTGGCTGCTGCTGTCGGCCGCCATCATCGGCCTGGACCAGTGGTCCAAGGCCTGGGTGCTGTCGAGCCTGCCGGAGTTCCAGCCGGTGGTGGTCATCGACGGCTTCTGGAACTGGTACCGCACCTACAACACCGGTGCGGCGTTCAGTTTCCTGAGCGACGCCGGCGGCTGGCAGAAGCACTTCTTCACCGTGCTGGCCATCGCCATCAGCGGCCTGATGGCGTGGTGGCTGCGCAGCACCGCCCGCGGCAACTGGAAGGCGGCCGTGCCGTACGCGCTGATCATCGGTGGTGCCATCGGCAACGTGATCGACCGCCAGGTGCACGGTCACGTGGTCGATTTCATCCAGTGGTATATCGGTGACCACGTCTGGCCGGCGTTCAACGTGGCCGACTCGGCCATCGTGGTCGGTGCCGTGGGCATCGCCCTGTTTGGCCTGTTCGACGGCAAGTCCGCCAAAAAGGCGGATAATGCCACCCCGAAACCGTAAGCCGGCCGCTGCCGGGAGACTGAACTGATGGATGTGCTGCTCGCCAACCCGCGTGGTTTCTGTGCCGGTGTCGATCGTGCGATCGAGATCGTCAAGCGCGCGATCGAAACGCTGGGCGCGCCCATCTACGTCCGCCATGAAGTGGTGCACAACCGCTTCGTGGTCGACGACCTGAAGCAGCGCGGCGCGATCTTCGTCGAGGAACTCGATGAAGTGCCGGACAACAACACGGTCATCTTCAGCGCGCACGGCGTCTCCCAGGCCGTGCGCCAGGAAGCCGACCGTCGTGGCCTGAAGGTGTTCGACGCCACCTGCCCGCTGGTGACCAAGGTTCACTTCGAAGTGGCCCGCCACTGCCGTGCCGGCCGTGACGTGGTGCTGATCGGCCACGCCGGTCACCCGGAAGTGGAAGGCACCATGGGCCAGTGGAACCGCGAAGCCGGTACCGGCCAGATCTACCTGGTCGAGGACGTGGAGCAGGTCGCCACGCTGGAGATCAACCAGCCGACGAACTTCGCCTACACCACCCAGACCACGCTGTCGGTGGATGACACGCGCGGCATCATCGATGCACTGCGCGAGCGCTTCCCGGAGATGCAGGGCCCGAAGAACGACGACATCTGCTACGCCACCCAAAACCGCCAGGACGCCGTGCGCGACCTGGCCAAGCGCTGCGACCTGGTGCTGGTGGTGGGTTCGCCGAACAGCTCCAATTCCAACCGCCTGAGTGAGCTGGCCCGCCGTGAAGGCGTGGAGAGCTACCTGATCGACGGCGCGCACGAGATCGACCCGCGCTGGGTGGAAGGCAAGCAGCACATCGGCGTGACCGCCGGTGCCTCGGCACCGCAGGTGCTGGTGGATGGCGTGCTGGCCCGCCTGGCCGAGCTGGGCGCCAACGGCGTGGGCGAGCTGGATGGCGAGCCGGAATCGATGGTGTTCGCGCTGCCGAAGGAACTGCGGCTGCGGTTGGTGGATTGACCGCGGAAGTTGGTTCGCCGGGCATGGCCCGGCGCTACCGGGTGCATGTCTTCCACGCATGGCGTGGATCTACTGCATCCGGTCGGCACACCCGTAGATCCACGCCATGCGTGGATGGGCATGGCCCATGATCTTGTCCGCCCACGCGCGCCAGTAGATCCACGCCAAGCGTGGATGGGCGCAGCGATGGTGAGTATCGAGGGTACCATCGCTGGAAGCTGCCAAATAAACACGCGACCCATGCTCAGCTCATTGCTGGCTGAGCAGATGAGCAGATGAGCGATCATGCCACTTGAACACTCCGAGCTTTGATGCGCTGTTCCATCAATGGTCTCGCCCGAGGTCTTTCACTCTGCGAACGCATGGCGGTTTGTCTTCAAAATCATGACGCTTGCCCCTGATGCCGAAAAGTTTTAACGCGTTCTCGTTTCGGGTGTGATCGGCTGCAAATAGCGGAGTCTTTAGGAGTTTTCCTATAACGAAAAAGGACCATTAGCGCTAATTCTTGAGTCGGATCGCTGTGATCTTAAGAGAAGGGGTGAAAAATGGTATGGAAATACCTTGTTTTGATCATCTCACTTCTTTATCCCGCCTACGCGAAATCGCAAACCTATCCTGTAACTGGTTTGGGCCAGTGCATTGACTTCATCTCCGCTGCATCCACTACGCTCACCTCGCAGATCCAGGCACATGCGGGCGTCAGAGCGTATGGTCTACCACCCAGCTATGATCCGCTTACCGCAAAAATACTGGTCCCGCCATATTCGTGTGAAAGCTTTGACCTTCCTGGGCTCTACAAGACGGTAGGCTATCTCAGTCATGAGCTTGGCCACCATGTGGCTGGTGTACCAAGTATTGACGCTCCGATCACTAAGGCCCAGTGCGTTGAAAGGAATTGTGTGTGGGAGGCCAAGGCCGTCGTCAATAACGCGGTCGTGAGTGATCAGATTCAAGGGTTTTCGGAAGGGACCGTCGAGATTCCGCTTATTTCAGAGAATTCCGCTGCGCTATGGGGCATGTGGTCAGGTGGTGCATCACTTGTTGATATTGGCAAAGCCTTCTGTGACAACAATCATGTCGCATCGGGAAAAACCTACACTAAGCAGCATGAGGACTACTACGATGCCAACTATCCTTGGTGATTTTGTTAGGACGTCAGTGAAGTCATTGCTGGCCTTGCCTATGATTGTTCCGCTCGCCGCCCTCGCGGCAACCTCGCCCCCTCAGCCATGGAGTCCTGCCGCAAAAGCTTCGCAGCTTGAGGCGCTCGATTACATCGAGCGACTGGAATTAGCGCGAAGTGCGGGACCGGATGCCGCCGCTGATGCTTTGGGTATAAAAAGCGGCTTGCCTGCTGAGGTCGGGACGGCTTCCGGCTCTGTCCGTAATTTCGGCGGTATTGAGCTTGCCACCGAACTTGACCAACGATCAGGCCAGACAACGATAATTGTGAAAGCATCGGGCGGGTGTATCGATCGGGACGTCGCGAAGGCGAAACTCGTACTTGGCAAGGTTGTATGGGCGCCGCTGGCCGATTCGCCGGCACCGGTTTTCGGTTATGCACACTTCCAAGGGGGTTCGGCATCGACTGTATTTTTTGATGCAACGGGTTCCAAGTGTTTGACAGGCGTCAGAATCGAAGATCCGATGAGGTTGAAGGGGGCAATTGAAGCCGCTTACAAGCAAGAAGCATCAAGATAGGTTTCCGATCCAGTTGGCTTGCCAGACCGTCGATAGGCCTGGCAAGCCAACGCTCGGAAGAAGTGCATCGGTGTTCCCCAGAGATGCTGGGGGGGGCTAGGGACTGCTTGGGGCTTTCAGCAAGCCTGTCTCCCATGACCTTTGGCCATAGGGCCACGCGCGCCACAGGCCTAGCATCAAAGGTTCTACCGTAGCTGGAACCTGCCTGATGAAGACCCGTGCCCTGGTGATGTCCGTGCTGTTCGCGCTGGCTACCACGCCCGCGCTGGCGCAGACCTCGCCGCCGGGCGATGCCGCGGCCCCCGGCCTGCTGCGCATCGATGTGGATGCACGTGACCTTGCCCGTCGCATCTTCAAGGTGACTGCCACCGTACCGGTCACGCCCGGCCCGGTCACCCTGCTGTACCCGCAGTGGATTCCCGGCAACCATTCGCCCACCGGCCCGATCGACAAGCTGGCCGGCCTGCGCGTGACCGCCAACGGCAAGCCGCTGGCCTGGCAGCGCGACCAGTTCAATGTCTATGCGTTCAAGGTGGACGTGCCCGAGGGTGTCAGCGAGATCGTTGCCCACTTCGATTTCCTCTCCTCGCAGGGCGGCAGCCAGGGCCGGGTGGTGATGACCCCGGAAATGCTCAACCTGCAGTGGAACGCCAACTCGCTGTATCCGGCCGGCGTCGACGCGCGCAATCTGCAGGCGCAGGCCAGCGTGACCCTGCCCAAGGGCTGGGGCTATGCCACCGCACTGGAAACCGTACGCCGTGACGGCGACACCGTGGTGTTCAAGCCGATCTCCTATGACCACCTGGTCGATTCGCCGCTGTTTGCCGGCGAGCACCACCAGCGCATCGACCTTGATCCGGGCGCGAAGGTGCCGGTGCACCTGAACGTGTTCGCCGACGACGCCAAGTCGCTGAAGCCGACCGACGCGCAGATCAAGCTGCATCGCGCATTGGTGCAGCAGGCCGACAAGCTGTACGGCGCGCGCCACTACGACCACTACGAATTCCTGCTGGCCCTGACCGACCGCCTCGGCGGCATCGGCCTGGAGCACCACCGTTCCAGCGAGAACAGCGCCGCGCCCGGCTACTTCACCGAGTGGGACAACAACGCGTGGATGCGCGACCTGCTGCCGCACGAGTACACCCACTCCTGGAACGGCAAATACCGCCGCGGCGCGGACCTGGCCACCGCCAACTTCAACGTGCCGATGGGCGACAGCCTGCTGTGGGTGTACGAGGGCCAGACCCAGTTCTGGGGCCAGGTGCTGGCCGCGCGCTCGGGCCTGTGGTCGAACGAGCAGACCCGCGACATGCTGGCCAACGTGGCGGCAACCTATGACCGTGGCCGCCCGGGCCTGGCCTGGCGCGCGCTGCAGGACACCACCAACGACCCGACCATCGCCCAGCGCCGCGGGCTGGCCTACCGCAACTACCAGATGAGCGAGGACTACTACTCCGGCGGGCAGATGCTGTGGCTGGAAGTGGAAGGCAAGCTGCGCGAGCTGAGCGGCAACCGCCGCAGCCTGGATGATTTCGCTCGCGCGTTCTTCGGCGTCGGTAATGGCGACTGGAACGTCAAGCCGTACACCTTCGAGGATGTGGTGGCGACCCTCGATGGCATCGCACCGTACGACTGGGCCGGCTTCCTGCGGCAGCGCCTGGACGGCCACGGTTCGCTGACCGGTGGCCTGGAACTGGCCGGCTGGAAGCTGGCCTACCGCGATACGCCGAACGAGGCCTACAAGGCGCAGGAAAAGCGCGCCAAGGCCGCGCTGCTGGCCTACTCGCTGGGTGCCACCGTGCTCGATACGGGCGTGGTTGGTGACGTGATCTGGGACAGCCCGGCCTTCAACGCCGGCCTGGCACCGGGCATGAAGGTGATTGCCGTAGGTGGCCGCGAGTACAGCAGCGAGCGCCTGAAGGACGCCATCTCGGCCGCGGCCAAGGACAAGGCGCCGATCGTGCTGCTGGTCAAGCAGTTCGACCGCATCGACACGATGCGCATCGACTACCACGGTGGCCTGCAGTACCCGGTGCTGGAACGCATCGCCGGCAAGCCGGACCGCCTTGCTGAGCTGTGGAAGGCGCGATGATGCGGTGATTTCTGTAGAGTCGACCGTTGGTCGACTTTGCTCCTCTGTAGAGTCGAGCCATGCTCGACTGCTTATGCCAACAGCAGTCGAGCATGGCTCGACTCTACAAAAAGGCGCAGTCGAGCAAGCTCGACTCTACAACGTGCTTATTCGACGTCGGCGGCGCTTTCGCAGGTGCGCTCTGGTGCGCACAGGCGGTCGAGCAGCGCCAGGGTGACGCCATTGCTCCAGCCGAAACCATCCTGCAGCGGGTATTCGCCGCCACCGCCGCCGCTGGCCGAGCCATCCACCACGTACTTCTCCACCAGCTTGCCGTCGCGGTCGTAGACCGATTGCACCGTGCGCAGGAAGCGCACGCCCAGCGTCCGCGCCAGCGTCTGCTCGCCGTAGTGCTGCAGTCCGTCCACGGCCACCCACTGCAACGGCGCCCAGCCGTTCGGCGCATCCCATTGCTGTCCGGTGTCGCGCTGGGTGGTCAGCAGGCCACCGGAGCGCAGCAGGCCGGCTTCCACGGCATCGGAGGTACGTCGCGCCTGCGCAGTGTCGGCAATCTTCAGCCACAGCGGGAACAGCGTCGCGGCGGTCAGGGCAGGGCGCTGCTGGCCGCTGTCCAGGTCGCGGTCGACGTAGTACCCCTGGCGCGCATCCCACAGCTGCGTGTTGATGGCCGCGCGGCGTGAAGCCGCCAGCTGCTGGAAACGGCGCGCATCGTCACGCGCACCCGATGCCGTGCTGGCGCGCGCCAGCGTCTGTTCCAGCTGGAACAGCAGGCTGTTCAGATCCACCGGCACGATGGACGTGGTGCGGATGCTGGACAGCTGCGCCGGGTCATCCAGCCAGCGCGAGCTGAAATCCCAGCCGGATTCCGCACCGGCCCGCAGATCCCGGTAGACCTGCGAGGGCGCACGTTGTGATGCCTGCGCCGCCGTGGCCAGGTCATCCGTCCAGGATTCGGTCCGCGGCACCGCGCGCGCATCCCAGTAGCGGTTCAACAGCTGGCCATCGGCCAACCGCACCACGCGTTCGCGCGCCTGGCCTGGTGCAAGGCCTTCCGCGCCGTGCATCCAGAACGCGTGTTCGATGCGCAGCTGTGGCAGGTAGCGCCGGTACGCGTCGTCACCTTCGTGGCTGGCCAGCAGTTCCACCATCAGGCTGAAGAACGGTGGCTGCGAACGGCTGAGGTAGTAACTGCGGTTGCCGTTGGGGATGTGGCCGTACTGGTCCAGCTGCCAGGCGAAGTTGTCGACCATGTCGCGCACCTGCTGCCAGCGTTGACTGGACGCCAGACCGAGCAGAGTGAAATAGCTGTCCCAGTAATAGACCTCGCGGAAGCGACCGCCGGGCACTACGTAGGGATGCGGCAACGGCAGCAGCGAACCGTGCGGATCGACGTTGGCGGTGTGCCGTTGCAGGACCGGCCACAGGCCTTCGATGTGCGCGCGCAGCGTCTCTCCGGAAGGTGGCACGTAGGCCGGTGCATCGCCGGGGACGTTGAATCGGGTCGCGACGAATTCGCGCAGCGTGTAACCGGGTTGCCGCTGTGCCGCTTGCCAGTCGGCCAGTACGGCCGCAGCTGGTTGGCGTGGTACGGCGTCAGCGAAGGTCTTCTGGTCGGCAAACAGATGTGCCCGCTGCACCTGCTGGAACAGCGGCGCCAGTTGCTGGTCCGGCGCGGGTGGAGTGGCAGCGTGCGTCTGTGCTGCCTCCGTTATCCATGTCGCCAGCAGTGCGGGCAGCATCAGCCAGGCGGAACTGCATCCGGGGTGACGCATGGGAGACTCCGTTTTCGCCAACGGGCACTCTAGGCTGCCCGCTGTGAAAAGACGGAGACTGCGCATCCAGGTCGCCGTTCCGATTCAGTTCTTTTCAGCCACCTTCAGCAGAGTGCCGGCCTTGTCGAAGGTGAGGCTGATGCTCCTGCGGTCACCATGCACTTCATCTGGGCGCCAGGAAAGGCGTGCGTTGCTACGGATGACCAGATACACGTAGTCGACCTTCTCCGGCGTGGCCATCACGGTTCCGCGCTGTTCCTGCAGAGCCTTGGCGACACGGGCCACGGCGGTGAAGTCGATGTCATCCAGGGCCGCGCTGTTGTCCTGCAGATTGAACAACCTGCCCATCCGGTGCAGATTGACCGGTTCGCCCTTGCGCCACGCACCATCCGCGAAGTGGTAGCTGTCCACGTTGCCGGCCACGTCCGGATCGATCAGGTCGAGGTTGATGCGGCCATCGCCATAGACATTGATGCCGCCATAGATGCGCAGGGACTTGCCCTGAAGGGCAGGCATGGCCTCCAGCGCGTCACGCGCGGCCTGCAGACGCTCGGTATCGAACACCAGGTTGGATGACTGCGGTGCAGCCTGCACAGGTTCAGGTGCAGGTGAGGCGGCGGCCCGCTGCCGGGTGTACTCGCCGGGTGCGCCGGACAGCGGCTGGCCGGCAAGCGTCTCGCGCAGTGTATCCAGTGCGCCACCTGCTACCGCAACCGCTGCCAGCAGCAGCACGGTCAGTGCAAAGATAAGGGCGGTGGAAGGTGGGCGCTTCATGGCAGCTCCATCCGCACGTTGGTGCGGTCATCCGGATCGTAGAGCAGGGTGACCGCGTCGCGCGGTACCGTCGCCAGGTCCAGCAGCGATACGATGCGGCGTACGCTGACCTGGTGTACGGCACCGTCGCGGTCGGTGAACTGCAACTGGAATTCCAGCTGCGGCTGTTCGTTGATGTAGGTGCCGGTCTGGCGCACAGCCAGCACGTCGGCCCGCACGCCGACGCCGCGGTACTTCAGCGCCTCGCCACGTGCATCCATCTGCAACGCGCGGCCAAGCAGGCGCAGGCCGCCCACATACGCGCACAGCACCAGCGGGCAGACCAGCAGCGGATGGCCGAGGGAAAGAAAGGTCCAGCCCTGGCCCTCGTTCTGCAGGCGCCAGCACAGGACATAAGCCATCACCACAACAGCAACGCCAAGCAGACCGGCCGCCGCACGACGGCACAGGCTGGCCACGTCCACTTCCGGGGCCGCACCGGCCAGGACCAGGTTGGGAAACACGCCGGGCGAACGGCTTATGCGCGCCTCCAGCGCCTTGCCAACGGCAAAGCGCTGCAGGTGCGGCTTGCTGTCGACCAGCACCAGCGGATCGGTGATCGGCGTGCCGGAAAGATTGTCGAACGAGAGCTGCAGTTTCCACTGCGCAAAACCCCGCACATGCACCCCGGTCTGCTCGGCGTGTTCGACACGCGCGTTGCGTGGCTCGCCGTGGGCAAGGATATCGCGTACACGGTGGATCGCACGCAGTGGCGCAAGCATCAGGAAATGCAGAAAGACGTACAGCAATATCAGCCACAAGCTCAGCGAAGCGGCCAGTAGCGCCAGCGCCAGCCAAGGCGCAGTGCGCGCAGCATGCGGGATCGAGCCATCGGCGCCGAAATACAGAATGCAGGGGAAGGGCAGCGCGAAGAACAGCAGGAAGGCGCCCCAGAACCAGAGTTGTCCTTTCATGGAAGCAGGTGTTGGCGAAACAGGGGGCGCAGCGTACTACGCTTCACCGGAACTGCAGCGTCAACAGGAAGTAACGCCCCAGCGGATCATCCAGCCCGGCCATCTGCCCGCCGCTGCCCACCAGGTAGTTCACCGGCGCGGTATCCAGCACGTTGTGCACGTCCAGCGCTGCCACCACGCGCGGGCTCAGCTTGCGCGCCACGTGCAGGTTCCAGCGCAGCTGCGCGGGGTTCATGCAGCGATGCGCCTCGCGCTGCTCCACCGGGCAGTCCTCGCCGGCCAGCCACGCACGCGTGCGGCCCACGCGGTTGCCGCGCAGTGCGATGTCCCACGAGGGGTTCTGCCACTGCACGTTGATGATGCCGGCGAAGGTAGGCGTGGCGTGGCCGCGCAGGTCCACCGATGCACCGTGCGCGCGGTCGCGGCGCAGCTCCTGCTGCTTCAGGCCATCCAGCGAAAACAGCCACTGGCCATCGCGGCCGGCATCGATGCGGTACTCGCCGCGCAGCACCCAGTTGCGTGAGGTGGTGCGGCCGATGTTGTCGAAGGACAGGCGCAGGTCGCGCAGGCGGCCCTGCTCATCCAGTTCCCACGTATCGGGGTTCCACAGCGCATCGCTGGGCTGCAGCGCGAGGATCTCGTTGCGCAGCTCGACGATGTTGTGGGTCAACGACAGCGAGAACGCGTCGGTGGGCGTCCAGCTGGCCGCCAGCGAGTGACTGCGCGAGGTTTCAGCGCGCAGTGCGTCGTTCTCCACCACGTCCACTTCCACCGCGCAGCCACCACCGCGCAGCGTGCGTGCACACGGCGGCAGGGTGTCCGACGCGGGCAGGGCCAGCAGGCCGAAGTAGGCCGGTGGCCGCCGCCGTTCGAACAGGCTGGGTGCGCGGAAGCCGCGGCCACTGGCCAGCAGGAACGACCAGTGCGGGCTCGGGCTCCAGCGCAGGCCGGCACGCGGCGAGAACGCGCTGTCACCATCATCGCGGTCCAGCCGCGCGGCCAGGTCCAGGCGCAGCGTCGAGGCCAGCGGCAGGCCGAGTTCGGCATACGCCGCGCTGCTCGGCCGCGACAGCCGCCGCTGTTCCAGCGGCAGGCCCAGCGCCAGTTCGCCCTTGCCCAGCAGCGGATCGGGCAGCGAGGTCCAGCGCTCCTGGCGCAGGTCGAGGCCGGTAGCCAGCTGTGCCTTGCCGCCCGGCAGATCCATCAGTTCGCGCTGCACGCCCCACCAGCCCTGCAGCTGGGTGGTGCGGCCGCGATTGCGGATGGTCGGGAACAGTTCGTCGGCCAGGCCCGGTGGCAGCGTGGAAAAACCGGGCAGAAAGTCCAGCGCGAGCGCGGCCTCCAACAGGCGTTCGCTGCGCACGGCGCCGCCGGTACGCAGGTCCACCTGGCTGCGCTGCGCACTCAGTCCGGCCTCCCAGCTGCGGCCGCGCTGGTCGCGGCCGATACCAACGGTCAGGTCGCCTTCGCTGGCGCGCACGCGCGGCTGTACCTCGCCGCCCTCCTGCAGCACCACGTTGAGCAGGGCGTTGCGGTTGAAATCCAGCGCCACTGCGGTCGGGCCCAGTTCGAAGCGCTGGCGGTTGTGGCTGGCACGCGCTTCCACATAGGCGTAGCGGCCTTCGCCGCGCTCATGGCGGTAACGCAGATAACCCGACAGCGTGTCCGAGGCCGGCTGCAGCGAACGCGGGCGCACGCTGTCGTACCAGCAGCCATCCTCGTCCTCCTGCAGCGGCGCATGGCATTCGCTGGCCGGGTAGTAATCGCCGTTGGCCAGGATCAGGCCGATCGGGTACAGCTCGCTGTCGGCATGCCAGCTACGGCGGTCGCCGGCCACATGGCGCAGGCGGTGCAGGTCGAGGCCGGCAAACCAGCGGTCGCCGTTGTCACGCACACCGCCGGTGGCGGCCTGCACGCGGTGCTGGTCACCATCGCCGCGGCCGCTGACGCCGGTCTGCAGGGTGGCTTCCGGGCCCTCGGCCTGGTCGCGCAGGATGATGTTGACCACGCCGGACATCGCGTCGGCTCCATAGATGGCCGAGGCGCCGCCACGCACCAGTTCGATGCGTTCAACGAAGCTGAGCGGAATGCCGCCGAGGTCGGTCAGGCCGCCTTCCTCCAGCGACACCATCGGGTAGCGCGGCAGGCGGCGGCCGTTGACCAGAAACAGCGTGGCGCGCGGGCCCATGCCATCCAGGCTGGTGGTGGCGGCCGCACCCACCGGCAGGTACAGCGAATCGCCGCCGCGCGAGGTGCTCAGCGGCGGGTGGCCGTTCATGCCGGGCAGGTGGCGCAGCAGATCGAACAGGGTGCCGTAGCCGCTGCGCAGGATGTCCTCGCGCTCGATCACCGTCACCGGCAACGTGGTCTGCACGGAGGTGCGCGGCAGGCGGCTGCCGGTCACGTGGATCGGTGCCAGGTCCACCTGTGCCGGCCGCTGCGGTCGCGGCGGCGGGGCCGGCGCAACCACCGCAGGCGCTGCTGCCGCCATGGCATGGCGACGCAGCACGTAGCCACCGCCGGGCGTGCGCAGGATGTTGACCGGCCGGCCGGCCACCAGCGCCTTCAGCGCAGCGGCAGGTTCCTGCGGTCCCTGCGTTCCGGGCGTGCGCAGGTCGGCCAGCTCGCGGGCATCGAACACCAGCGATACGCCGCTCTGCCGCGCCCACTGCTGCAGCGCCGGCGCCAACGGGCCGGCGGCGATGTGGTATTCGACCGAGGCGGCGGTGGGCGATTCTGCAGCGGCCGTGGCACCGGCCAGGGCAAGCCACAGCAGGACCATCAAACGCTGCCGCAGTGCCCCGGGGCTGGGCATCCGCGCCGCCTCAGTAAGTGCGGCGCAGTTCCAGCGCGCCATCCTTGCGCGGCTGGCCAGCGATCGACCACCCCAGTTCCAGGGCAGACAGCAGTTCATGCGGATCGCCGGCACGGAAGCTGCCGCTCACGGCCAGGTCGGCGATGTCCGGGTCGGCAATCACCAGCGGCGTGCTGCCGTAGCGGTTCATGCGTTCGACCACGGTGGACAGGGGCGTTGCATCGAACACCAGGCGGCCCTCGGGCCAGGCTTCGGCCGCGGCGGTGGTGGCCAGCTGCGGGCCCGGCTGGATGCGGCCGGACGGCGACACCTGCAGCTGTTGGCCCGGGGCGAGCGTGTGCTGGGCGCTGCCGCTGGTTACTTCCACGGCGCCTTCCAGCAGGGCCACTTCCACCCGGCCATCGCTCAACCGCTCGACCTGGAAGGTGGTGCCGATGTCGCGGATGCTGCTGCCGCCGGCCTGCACCCGCAGCGGGCGCAGGGAGGCGGCCACCTGCAGCTGCATGCGGCCGCGTTCCAGTTCCAGTTCGCGCTTGCGCCAGCCGAAGCGGGCGCTCAGCGTGGTGCCGGCATCAAGCGTGGCGACGCTGCCATCGGCCAGCGTGCGCACCTGCGGCAGGTGGCTGGCATTGGCGTAGATCTGCGGCGTCGGGTTGCCGTCGGTGTAGACCATCCAGCCGATACCCACGGCCAGGCAGACGCCGGCCGCCGCCGCCACCGAGGGCAGCCAGCGCCGTTTGGGAGTGCGCGCGGCGCGGGCAGCGGCGGTGCGCAGCCACGGGTCGCCGGACAGGCCAGCGCTGCGCAGGTGCAGCTTCTCGGCCTGCGCCCAGGCGGTAACGTGGGAGGGGTGCTCGGCCAGCCAGTCCTCGAACGCTTCGCGCTCGATCGAGGTGCAGTCGGGGGCCTCCAGGCGGGCCACCCAGGCGCTTGCGCGCTCGAACAGCAACGTGTCATCCATGTATGCGTCGCGGGTCACTCACTATCTCCATCAGTGTGGAGAGGATTGCTGCCCAGCTCCTTGCGCAGGCCCTGAAGGGCACGGGCGATGTGTTTTTCCACCGTCTTGGCGGTGATGCCGCAGTGCCGGGCGATCTGTGCATAGCTCATGCCGGTGATGCGGTTGAGCAGATACACCTCGCGGGCACGTTCGGGAAGCTTGAACAGTGCCTGTCGCAGCAGCGCGATCATCTGGCCGGATTCTGCCTGACGCAGCGGGTCGGGAGAAGTGCCGTGCGGCTCCTCGCTGCCGTCGCGTTCACCCAGCGGCAGGTGACCGCGCGCGTGTGGCGAACGGCCGCGGTCGGCCAGGCGGTTGCGGGCGATGCGGTACAGCAGCAGGCGCAGCTCGTCGGTGCCATGGCCGCGGTAGCGGATCAGCCGCTCGATGCTGTCCTGCGCGATGTCCTCGGCATCCTCCGGGCCGACACCGCGCATGCGCAGGAAGGCACACAGCGGCGCACGTTCCTCACGTATGAAGGCGATGAAGGCATCCGGAACCCCGGCCGGGTCCGGCGCGCGCTGGGGCAGGGGGGAGGGGGCGGACAGGGGGAAGGCCTCGAACGACAAACGCGTCATCGAGTTTTACAAGACCATGACCGCAGGGGGAAGTGCGTGTCGTTTGCGACATGCTTGGATGAATGAGTTCAGATTTTCGCGTGCGACGCACTGGGGGTGTTCGGTGCGCTGCGGCGTTCTGCTTTCATCCCGCGTGGTGCGGGTTGGAGAGAGAGACCGCAATGAAGCATTCGAAGTTGAGCCTGGCCCTGGCCGGCCTGGTGGGTATGGCAACGCTGGGCGCGATCGGCGACGCAGCGGCGATGAACTACCACGTGCAGGACGACCGCGTCGTTCTCAGTGGTGGCGTGACCTTCGCCGACGTCGTCGCGCTGCCGGCGCTGCTGGCCAAGGCACAGGAAGAAGGCCGCCCGATCCGCGAAGTCGTGCTGCGCACCTCCAACGGTGGCGCGCTGATCGCCGGTGAGTGGCTGCAGGCCATCATCCGCACCCAGGGCCTGGATACCATCGTGTCCGGCCATTGCATTTCGTCGTGCTCGATCATGCAGTCCGGCGGCGTCAACCGTTACCTGGCCGGCGACCTGCCGGTGGTCGACTCGGTGCAGATCCACGCCGCCAGCAGCGGCGGCCGCATCACCTACAGCCCGTCGCCGCGCATGACCCAGATCTACACCGGCAACTACGGCGGTGGCATGGATGCCGGCCTGCTGCACAAGGCCATGTATGAAGTGGTGGCGCCCAACGGCCTGCTGGTGTTCCGCGACCCGTCGCGCACCACCGGCACCTCGGTCAGCTTCGATCCCGATGGCAGCGGCCGCAACCTGCAGCTCTTCCCGGGCCAGGACATCCGCAGCAACAACATCATCACCGAGGCCGGCTACCGCGACCCGGGCGATACCCTCAGCGTCACCGGCAACGTCAGCGGTGACATCAATCCGGGCTACATGGCCACCGCGCGCCAGCTGCAGGCGCTGGTGGATGATGACTTCGCGCGCTGGAACGACGACGAGTACGACACCACCTACATCAACTATGCGGTGACCCTCTACAACCTGGCGTCCAACGGTCCGAATGGCGTCGGCCAGTTCTCGTTGCAGGACTACCTCAACAATCCGGGCAACCAGGCGTTCCTGCAGGGCCAGCTGCGCCTGGCCGACCTGGATGCCTCCGCGCTGGCCAACTCGGCCGGCGTGATCCGCGTTGCCAAGGGCGGCACTTGGCGCACCTCGGCCACCACGGGTGCCGATTTCATGCTGGTCGACGGCGGCACCATCGCCCTGGAAGGCGGCGCCCTGCGCGCACCGGAAGTGCGGGTGATGGCCGGCGGCCTGGTGGTCGGCCACGGCGACATCGCCTCGCTGGAAACCGACACCGATGCACTGCTCGACGCCACCGGCCCGTCGCTGCGCGAGGACGGCTTCAACCGCCTGCGCGTGTACGGCACGCTGATGCCGCGCGGTGGCGACCTGGTCACCCACGGCTACGTCAACATCATGCCGGGCGGCAACGTGCTGTTCGATGTCACCGAAGCCGGTGGCAGTGCCGCCGGTCGCCTGCGCGTGGGCAGCTTCTACGATGGCGGGCAGACCGATGGCGCGCTGGTGATCTCGCCGGGTGCGCACCTGGAGTTGAACGTCGCCCAGGGCTTCTACGCCGGCAATTACCAGCGCGAACTGGTCACCGGCCCGATCTACGAGGATGGCTTTGCCGACGCAGTGCGCTTGGGCGATACCGGCTACAGCGCCAGCATCACCGACAACGAAGTCTTCCGCCCGCGCCACAACTCGCTGCTCAGCTTCAACATCCACCAGAGCGAAGACGGCCTGTCGCTGACCGCCAACCCGGGCTTCGACCAGCTGGCACAGCTGACCGCCAGCAACGGCAACCAGAGCCTGGGCATCGCCCTGGCCGCCGCAGGGGATCGCCAGGACGCGCGCCTGAAGTCGCTGCTGGGCGCGCTGCAGTTTGCCGACCGCGATGTCATCGCGCAGCAGGCCGGTGCCCTGCGCGGTGATGCGCACGCCAGCCTGCGCCTGGCCGACAACGCCCTGCTGGGCAGCATCGGCAACGTGGTCACCCAGCACCAGGCCGGCCTGCGCAGCGGCAGCGGTGATGCCGGTGGTCTGGCCGCGCAGGCAGCACAGGCGGCGTCGGCACAGCCGGGCATGGCCAATGGCAGCCTGTTCAACCAGCTGGCCATGCATCTGGTCGAGCCGGCCGCGGAGGGCGTCGCTGGCGGTGCCGACTTCGGTGGCACCGCGCGTAACCACGGCTTCTGGGGTCGCGGTTTCGGCAGCCACGGCCGCATCGATGGCGAAGGCAGCGTGGCCGGCCTGACCCACACCGTGGGCGGCATCGTGCTGGGTGCCGATACGCGCGTGGCCGATGACCGCGTCAGCCTGGGCGTGAGCGTGGCCGCGGCGGACATGTCGACCAAGGCCCGCGATGGTTCGGGCTTCACCGGTGACGTGCGCGCGCTGGATATCGGTGGCTACATCGATGCCACCTATGCGCGTGGCTACCTGTCGGCGGCCGTGCGCTACACCGACCTGCGCCACGACACCCGTCGCGGCATTGCCGGCATCGACGGTCTGGGCGATCCGCTGCGCGCCAAGTACAACAACGATGCGATCTCCGCGCGCCTGGAGCACGGCTTCAGCTTCACCACCGGCAACGGCCTGGTGGTGCAGCCGCTGCTGCCGGTGGTGGATTACGCGCGCACCTCGGCCACGCGCTTCAACGAAGGGCAGGGCGCCGGCGCACTGGCCGGCCGTGGCGACAGCCTGGAAAGCATCCGCGTGGGTGCCGGCCTGCAGCTGTTCAAGACCTTCGACGGCAACAACGGCGAGCGCATCACCCCGCGCGCCCGCGTGGTCTGGCAGAAGGAACTGGGCGACACCCAGGCCCGCTACAGCACCGGCTTTGCCGCGGCCCCGGACCTGGTGTTCGGCAGCAGCAGCCAGACCCTGGGCGAGCAGGTGCTGGCCTGGAACCTGGGCGTCACCAGCCGCGCCAGCGACCGCCTGTCGGTGATGGTCGACTACGTGGGTGAGCGCCGCGATGGCCAGGTGCAGAACGGCGTGATGCTGGGCCTCGGCTACGCGTTCTGAGTAAAGGGCGCACCGGCGGCATGACCGCCGCCGGTGCGCTATGGTCTGCGCAGGTTTCCCGTGCAGGCCCGCCATGCAGATTGCCGTGTTCAGCGCCCGTCCCTACGACCGCCGCTTCCTGGAAGAAGCCAACGCGCGCGACGGCGCCGGGCAGGGCTTCCAGTTCGTCCATTTCGACGCCGCGCTGGATGTGCACACCGCGGCACTGGCGCAGGACTGCGCCGCCGTCTGCGTATTCGTCAACGACCGCCTCGATGCCCCCGTGCTGCAGGCGCTGCATGCGCTGGGCGTGCGCGCCGTGCTGCTGCGCTGCGCCGGCTTCAACAACGTCGATCTGGCCGAGGCCGCGCGCTTGGGCCTGTTCGTCGCCCGCGTGCCGGCCTATTCGCCCGAAGCCGTGGCCGAACATGCGCTGGCGCTGGTGATGACCCTCAACCGGCAGACCCATCGCGCCTATAACCGCGTGCGCGAAGGCAACTTCATGCTGGATGGCCTGCTGGGTCGCACCCTGCACGGGCGTACCGTGGGCATCGTCGGCACCGGCAAGATCGGCCTGGCCACTGCGCGCATCTTCCGTGGCATGGGCTGCACCGTGCTTGGCCATGATCCGTACCCGTCGGCGGATTTCGACGGAGTGGGCGAGCGGGTGGCGCTGGACGAACTGATGGCGCGCGCGGACATCGTTTCGCTGCACTGCCCGCTGACGCCGGACACCCAGCACCTCATCAACGACGCCTCGCTGGCGCGGATGAAGCCCGGCGCGATGCTGGTCAACACCTCGCGTGGCGGGCTGGTGGATACCCACGCGGTGATCCGCGCGCTGAAATCGCGGCGGCTGGGCCACCTGGCCATTGACGTCTACGAGCAGGAAAGCGCGCTGTTCTTCCAGGACCTGTCCGGCGAGATCATCGACGACGAGGCCTTCCAACGCCTGATGACCTTCCCCAACGTGCTGGTGACCGGCCACCAGGGCTTCTTCACCGTGGAGGCGCTGCAGGAGATCTCGGCCATCACCCTGGGCAACCTGGCCGACTTCGCCGCCGGGCGGCCGTGTGCCAACCGGGTAGGGGCGGATTGACCAGCGGGGTAGGCTGCCCGTAAAATCGCCTGCTCAGCCGGAATAGCTCAGTTGGTAGAGCGGCGCATTCGTAATGCGTAGGTCGCAGGTTCGACTCCTGTTTCCGGCACCATGCTTCCCTATCGCTTACAAATCAGCGATTTACGATCCCCTGCGGTACACCTGTGGGGTACAACTGGAAGCACGACGGTACGATCCTGAGAGCCCCACTTGTGGTCGCTGCGTTGCTGTTTGCGCAGATTCTCTGCTGGCTGTTCGATCCCTCGATTCTTATTTCCCGGCTGGACGCGCTGTGTGGTCGAGTTGGTCAAGATCTGCCACAACCTGTGGTCTAGCGGGGATACCTGCAACTCTCGCGATGGGAGCTAGGTACGACGACCTCGTTGGCGATTCGCTCGGCTACATGCCCTTCGAGAGATCGATAGGTCACCTGGTAGCGGGCGACTTGCGAAGAGTGGGTGCGTCGCCAGCAACGGCTCCCGTGTCGATTCCGACTGTATCCGCCAGCCGAACTGCATCGTTGATTGGCGATAGTTTGGATTTTCGATATCTGCGGGGCTGTGCTTTAGTTCTGGTCTGCCCACAATCAGGCTGACGCAATGCTAAAACTTGCACTAGAACGGTTGCTTCCTGGCGAAATTGCCAGTACCGCAGCAGGGAAGACGGCATACGGCCGATACCTCATGATCTGTCTTCCCTTTCGGGCCCGGCTTATAGTGGACCTCCGGACGCGCTCTGGAACGACTTTCAGGGGCAAGCGGAGATGAGGTCACCGCGCCCCTCTAAAGCGCAGCGCGACGCTGTCGTAGCCAATGACGCGCCCTATGGGCCGGTCTCACGTCAATCGCATTTGCTAGAACTTCCGATACGGCGTCTCTCTGATCTGATGGGGCCCGACACCACGCTACGCCAGATTTACTTCCTTATGGCGCTATGGCGCGTAGATGCCGTGGGATTGTCTGCGCGTAGTATCGAGAAGCAGATGAGCAGGGCTGTCCCTGTTGCCCAAAGCACCATTAGTAGATCCCTACGCATACTTCGGGAGTTGGGGTTGATTGAAGTCTTCTTGGCACCGCACGACGGTAGGATCAGGTTGACTCGACTAAGTCCACTAGGTCGGTCATTCATGACCAGTCTGCGGGACTTGGTGCCTTGTGAGCAGGAGAAAAAGACAGATAGGGGCGGCGAGATGCCGAGAAAATCTAGACCTTCTGGTTAAGGCTGTCTGCTGGACGGGGGGGGGCGTAATTTCATTGCTCGGATTACGTGCTCCTCCCCACTTGGCCTTCACCAAGAGGCGAGCAAGGGCGCTCCGAGGGCGGAAAAACAATGTAACCTCTTGTGTCTGATGGCTCTGGATCACCCCGGTGCCGGGAATTCAGTACTCAGCGGCGACCACTCAGAGCATTCCTAGCAGGCCTGATCTCCGCTCTCGTCGCTTCGATTGGTAGCCTCTCCTGAGGCCGTCGTTGGAACATGTTGTGGAGCCTGTTTCACATGCAGTGTGATCGTTTGCTTAGTAGCGCTCGTCGTAGACAAGAAGCAGCACTTTGGGACTTGTTGCGCCGCTCTTACAAGAGAAGTCTTCATCCAACAAAGAAGAAGTCCTCATGAAGTGTCTGCGCATGGTGTTCGTATTTGTGGTTTGCGGCGTTCTTGCAGCCTGCAATCTCGCTGGCTTTCCCCCCTTGGGTTGGAGCACGAGAGAGGAAGGGCAGCAGGATTGCCGTGTTGACCATCAAGGTAATCTCCATGTTGGGGAGAGCGTCATGGTTTTCGTCTACGCCAACATCGGTTCGACCTGTCGGGCGACGTATGCATTGGACAGTCAAGACTACGCTTCAAAGACACTCAAGCTGTCGGCGCGTCACTTGATTTCAGAGGGCGTCGCGTCGGTTCAATTGCGCGCTTTCGATGGCAAGAAGACGGTCGGACGTGCAACGAGACGGCTCGAGGGTGGTGCGTCCGATGATGAAGTCCTGATCCAGATGGAACTGCCAAAGTCCTATGATCTTGTCGTCATTTCTTTTGTGGCCGAGAATGAAGCCCGACTAGAGGCGAAGGGCCTGAGGGTGGAATCGGCTGAGCCCGGCAGCGCTGGAGAAGCGCACGCGCAGGCGATCTATGCCGAGGCAGTGGGCCTCATCAAGGCTCATGCCTTGGCTTACGACGCATTAGATCCAGGGGTCACCACGGCGCGGCAGCCAGCGTCGGATGCCACGCTTTGGCAAGCGCGCTCGGCCATTAAAGCAATTCTGCGGGATTTGGGTGACGGCCATAGCTTTCTGAACTCGCCTGATGGCGTTCAGGAGGCGGAAATGATATCTAAAGCCGAAATGGAGCTTGCTACTTGGCGCATGCTTCGCCCTGGGGTCGCGGTAATTCATGTGCCGATGTTCCGTGGAACGGACGATGACCTTAAGCGCGTCTTTGCGAACAGCATCCGCGAAGCTCTTAGCAACGGGACTAAGGCCGGAGCTAGATCATGGATCGTTGACCTCAGCAAAAACAGGGGTGGAAACATGTGGCCGATGCTTGACGGCCTCTCGCCTTTGCTGGGTTCGGAAGGGATGGGGAGCTTTCGTTACAGAGACGGTTCTTCCAGTTCTTGGACTCTTAAAGGCTATGAAGGAGCTATCGACGTGCCGGATTTAAGAAATTTGCCCGTCGCGGTGGTGACGTCAGGTCGGACAGCAAGCTCTGGTGAGGCCGTCGCAGTGGCTTTTCGTGGGAGGCCTCTCACACGCTCTTTCGGCGCTGCGACCTCTGGCTACTCTACATCCAACACAACATACAAACTTGCAGATGGATCCAGACTCTATCTCACCACGGCTGTATTTGAGGATCGGAACGGCAATCGGTATGGAGGCAAGCTTACCCCTGACCAAGTCATTCAGGGCATCGGTGCCGAAGCGTCAATCGTTTCAGCTGGTGACTGGTTGAATGCGTGTTTGCGGGGGGGGTGTGATGAGTAAGATGGTCGAGCGGCTCTCAGCAGGTCAAACGTCAAGGGAGCTCACTGAGACGTCGTTGCCTCCACATGATCTGTCTGTCTCTATAGCGAATGCTCAGGCAGCCTACTGTGTCCAAGCATAGCTTTAGAAGTGTGATTTGGACGCCGTCTATGTAGTTGGTGCAACAGAATTTGGCATCAGTCTGGTCCATGGACATGGCTTTGTCTCAGGAGAAAGTGGTCTTGATCTCGCAGTTGTCTCGCCGCTGCTTTCTAGCAGGATTAAGCGAGAAGCCGGGCGAGTGAGTGGTCGGCGGGCGGATATTCAGAGCATTCCTAGGAGTGTGGTTGGAGACTCCGCCCATTGACCTGGAGGTCGTGGTCGGCGGACTTCAGTACGGCAGTCAGGATGCCTGGGCGGCACTCGTCGTCTGGAAGTACGTCGATCTGTGGGTACTTGGCGCGCTTCACATTGCGGCGGCTGACTGCATGGTCTAGGTATACCGCGCGGACCTGCACGGAGCGCTTCATACCGTTGGGGAACATGGACAAGGGAATGTCCAAGAACTCCCCGCAGCCTGCGAGTTGGTCCAGACCGAATCGCGACGAGTAGGGGGGAGGGGCCGGTTCGTTGGGGCGCTGCCATCGCACGACCAGGCCGAGTGTTGTAGGGCAGCAGGATAGGTGGAGGCTGGGATTCCAGCCAGCGGCCCGAGAGAGCTTGCCTACCTTCTCTAGGATGGTGTGTGCGGGGAGGTTGGTGGATGCGGGGATGGTCACCTGTGTGCCTTCGCCTTGCATCTTGAGAAGGGCCATGAAGTAGCGGACACCCGATGCAGTGACGAAACCCTCTGCCTTAAGGCGCATCCGGTAATCCTTTGGATCGATTGTGGAAAGATCAGCAGGCAGTCGCGGCTTCTTGGGTGCGCGCTTGCGAGGGGCGTCAGGCGGAAGCTTCCGACCCTTCTTCAGGGGTGCGCGTGCCGCCATGAACGCCATACTTTTCTCCCTGTGCAGTTGGCGTAGGGCCGCAGAGGTGTGTTCCGCTTTCTCCATGGGGGACGGTGGATAGAAGCGCCCATCCTGCAACCTGGGGCCTTCCTGGGTTTCGTCGGTGAACATCGGGTGCGCGGAAGCTCCACGCAGGTTGGGCGCAGACGGCATGAAAGTAGTCCTGGGTGTTGCCGGGTTGGACCGGCAAGAGTGGTCACCCGATCAGTGAACGCTTATGCGTATACACCTAAGGGGCTGGTCTGTTGTGGCGAGAAAGAGGTGCGGTTATGCGTATACACCTAAGGGGCTAGTCCGTTCCGTCGGAGGGAGAGGTGTAGTTATGCGTATACACCTAAGGGACTAGTCCGCTCCGTCGGAGGGAGAGGTGTAGTTATGCGTATACACTTAAGGGGCTAGTCCGTTCCGTCGAAGGGAGGGGTGTAGTTATGCGTATACACCTAAGGGGCTAGTCCGTTCCGTCGAAGGGAGAGGTGTACTTATGCGTATACATCAAAGGAGCTGGCATCTACTAAGTAGGGCAGGGCAGGAGAGGGCAGATCCAATGCTCGTCTTGCTCATCGGGAGATTGGCAGGAAATGCTCAGTAGTTTGACTTTGAGGGATAGCTCTTCGAGATCGGGTGATCGTCTTCGATAGCGTACTGTCTGCCCTGGTTGATGTGGTAGTTGCCTGGTCATTGGTCGAACACTATTACGCAAAGCTCGCTCGTCCCTTCTATCTCTCCGAGGGTAGGCTCAGACCTCGGTTCAGCGGTGCCTATAGTCCATAGCAATGGTATGGAGGCGGTGAGAGGTTCTGGGCGCGACTGAAGGTAGGTAGATGAGACGTGCGAGGTTTGACCTCATGTTGAGGGTGCGATGTTGTGCTAAAACGTCGGCTAAAAAATGCTTCCCGCTTACAAGGGTCCGGGCGAATTGAACGTCGGCGATCTTGCAGGCAACGTGTTTTGAGTTGAAGCTGCTCAGGGGAGCCTCACACAGCGACTGGCGATCTACTTGTCCGCATACGGTTCGCTCAGGTCACCCCTGTTCGCGCTCTCGCAGCTTCCTAAGCAACCGCATGGCGGCTGTGGGTGTCCATGGCTTGCGCTCGCCGCTGGGAAGGGAGCCCAACTTGCGGCGCTTCAGTCGCAAGCTTCGTGGGTTTTCCTGGCCTTAAGCGATCATCATGCGCGCCGTGGCTTCGATGGTTGCGGTTTGTGCTCCTACTCGGCCTTGTACGCGCTCAGCGGCCCGTTCGCGGCCAACCGCATCAACACCCCTTCAGCCGCGCCGTTGCTGCCTCTGGTGGTGCCAGCCAGTGACCGTCGCGCGTCACCTCTGTCTGCCACGTGGCGGCTTCGCGCCCGCCTCGGACGCGGAGGTATGGGGTTCAACCTGGGGCTTGCCCTTCCAGCCTCTTTAGCAATCTCGAAACACCCGCACGGGTCCACTCAGCACCTCTAGGTGTCAGAATCCCGCGACTATTGAGTGAGGACACGATGCCGCCCAAGGTGGTGACGCCGGTGTTCTGAAGTTCCCTTACCGTGTCCTCAAGTCTCCGTGCGAAAGCGTTCGCCTTGCTCTGCACTGCCTTCATGGCCGCCGCATTGCCCTTCCCGGCGCGCCTCAGCGCTTCGGCACCATTGGGGTTGCCCAGCACCTGGCCACGCGCCTTGGCGACCTGTAGGGCGGCTTTGGTACGGTTTGAGATGGCTACCCGTTCCTGCTCTGCTACCAGCGCGAGGATGCCGACCGTCAGCTCACAGGCATCGGGCATGTCAGCGGCAATGAATCGTGCGCCAGAGTCACGCAGCGTCAGCAAGAAGGCGGCGTTACGGCTAAGCCGGTCCAGCTTGGCAATGAGCAATGTTGCTCCAGTGAGTGCGCATAGCCGCAGCGCCTTTAGTAGCTCAGGACGGGTGTTGTGCTTGCCGGACTCGGCTTCGGTGAACGTCTCAACGATCACGCCACCGCGCTGCGTAGAAAGTGCCTCACAGGCTGTGCGCTGAGCCTCAAGGCCAAGGCCGGATGCGGCCTGAGAGCGAGTGGACACGCGGTAGTAGGCGATAAAGCGGGGGGTGACAGGCATGCTGTATCAAAGTACCTAACGTTCGATAGTCGGAATGATACATGTCATTCGCAAAGCGTCTAGCCCAGGTCGAGTGAAGGCAAAGGATCGCTATGCACCATCAAGGAGAAATGTGGCGCCGATGACAATGGGGAGTTGCGTGCGTCTGGGCGGTCTGCGAAGTCCAGCCTTCACGCGAAGCGTGGCGAGTAAGCAGCGCAGGGGAACGCGGGGGAGGGCAAGGGGGGATTTGCCCATTTACGGTCGATGAGTGGTGCCTCGAATTTTTTCAATGAAAAGCAGGCCCACTCAAGTGATCCAGAGTAGGACGCTCCGCTTTCCTGCGGTTCACTTGGCGAATGCCAACAAGGCACACAGAATCGCGCTGGCGAACATTGCTCCCAATAAGAACCTTAGAGCTTGCCCTAGCACCGAGTCGAGTCGTTGAGCTTCGGTCAGTTGCTTGCTTAACACCTCGTCTGTATCCGTTGTAATGGGAGACACGCGGACGTGGCGTTTAGCGCGTTTTGAGAGGAGCTTCTTCTTCATCGGGAGCGAATGGAGGGGCCTGCCAGATAGTATGACTCACGGTCCGCACATGCTATCTAAATGAGTCACTCGGTTAGCCAGAGGTGCGTCCGCCAATGCGCGCTCCTTCGAACGGCACCTACCCGGGTCAAGAACAGCGTGTCCAGGTGAAACGCCTCGTGCCCCAAAGTTCAGAAAGAATTGCAGGGTGTCATTCGGGGTTCTGGGCAGCGTTGCAACTGATGCGATCTGTGATAGGTTTCACATGTTCGGAGGCGGGCGACGGGCGACGGCGTAGGTCAATCCAATGGAGGGAAGTGTGGCGGCAGAGTCTCTTGCAGAACAGCGAAAGGAGCTCCTAGGGGCGATTGATGGGCTGGCGAAGCGCGGCGGCATGAGTCGGGAAAAGGCTCTGGCTGCATGGTATGCGACGACCCTCCTCGGGGTTGATGAAGACGAAGCAATCGACGCAGCGTCCGTTGATGGCCCGGGAGACAACGGATGCGACTTCATCTACGTTGATGAGGAGCAGGCCCAGATTGTCGTGTTGCAAGGGTATGTGGCTGATCGAATCGATCGTGCTACGCCAGTAAAAAAGTGGAATTCACTCACTGCCGCTGTGGGTAGCGTCCGGGATCCGTCGAGCTTTAAGCACGGCGGGCGGTCCGATATCTATGAGCGGCTGAAGGATCTGAATCAGGATGACTACAGTCTTCTGTTCGGCGTCGTATCCGTGTCGGCAAATAATGCAGAAATAGGTCGCCACGTTGAAGCTGCCAGAAAGAGTCAGGCCTACGGGCCGAACGTTTCCTTCTTGTACGAAGCGCAGGAAAAGCTTTACGAGAACTACGTGGTCGCTAAAGCGGCGGATCGATCCGTTGATAGTGACACTCTCTCTTTCAGTACCCCGGTAATCTCTCTGAAAGGCGAATTTGGTCAGGCGGTCGTAGGCACATTGGCCGCTAAAGAGCTCAGTCGCCTATTTAAGGCGCATCAGAACAAGCTTTTTGAAGGAAATGTCCGACTTTTCGTGGGTTCGCGAAAGGGAGGGATAAATGAGAAGATTATTGAAACGGCTGAGGTTAAGCCGGGTGTATTCTGGGCGCTGAATAACGGGATCACTATTGTTGCGGATAGTTATGAGCAGCTCTCTGAGCGCCGCTTCAAACTGTCAAGGTTCTCAATCGTTAATGGTTGTCAAACGACGGTAAGTCTGTGTCGCGCGATTGAGCGATCTGAAAAGGCTGGTGAATCCCAAGTTTTAGTGCGCGTCGTTGGGGCGAGGAAAGCGCTGCTGACGGAGATTGTGCGTTACAACAACACCCAGAATCCGGTAAAGCTATCTGCTGTACGTCTTCTGGATCCGACGCAGGAGTCCCTCAGGCAGCGTCTCGCGGCGCATGAATATGTTTATGCGCCAAAACAAGAGGGTGCGAAACTGCTTCGGAGCGTGAAGCGTATTGAGCTCGAGCGCATCACTCAGTATCTCGCGGCACTGTCGGATGAAACTGTCCTGGATTCAGTGGCGCGAAAGTCAGATTTGTATGACAAGCTTTACAAGGCCATCTTTCCAAGAGGGATTACGGCTGAGCGCGTTCTTCTTGTCTGGAAGTTGGCGCTCGCTGTCGAAGAGCACAGAATAGAAACTCTAGAGTCGGTAATCGGGGATGATGATGATGATCCTATCATGGCGGCGATACTCGGCATCCATGGCACCCCTTGGGGCCTCTATGTCGCGAATCAATTGCTCGAGAAGGTCGGTGGTGACCTTAGTAGGGTTTCTCTCGCTTGGTTGGCATCTGATGAAGCTGATGCGCCGCTGCACAGGTATGCGGTAAAAGCACTTGAGCTTTATACCGAATTGGCGGTTAACATTATGAGTGGTGACGATTTTTCGACGAATCCACGGAATTCTATTCGCACTCGCGGGTTTCTGGATCGCCTCAAGCGGCAGCTGGCGCTGAGGACAGGCAAGCCAGCGCTACTTCGTCTTCCCAAGCTGGTTTAAGTCAGTTTCGCTGGTGCAGCGGGCGGGGCGGCGGCCCGTCGCACTTATAGTCGTTCGTTCGTGTGACGAACTGTAATCATGTGCCAAGGCTATGACAAGCGGTGAATCACTGACCATGTGTAACGCGTACGTGTGCAGGTATCAGAGGTTGCGGGGACAGACTGTCCGATTTTGTCCCGTGGGTTGGGCGACCGTCGCGAATGGTGTTGGCTCGCCAACGTGGCGCAGGCCGGGGCACCCCAGCCCCTCCAATGTCTTCGCCTGCCCCCCCAAGGGGGGATTTGGACCGCGATGACCTATCGATGCCGCTTCGGAAAATTGCAGCAAAAACGGCGGAACACTCTAGGACACCAAAGGTCACACCTCAGGCAACCTCAGGCTGCCTCGGCTCTATGCGTGCTGGGCGAGCCAGAGTGCCAGGCGGAACGCCCAATAGAGAACCACAGAGCCGCCAATAACTGTCAGCAGCCATGTAGCCATGTACACGATGCGGTTGGGCCGGGGCAGGGGAACGATATCCAGAATCTTGGCCATGCCTTCGTTGCTAACGACATCCCCCATAATCTGGTTGTAGAAGAGGGGCGGGAAGTACAGGTAGGAAATGGTTACCTGCTGCTTCGGGACCAGCACCGGAAAGACGATCTGCTGATAGCCCTCAGGGTTGGTCTCGATGCTGTACTGAATCGGCGGATGGATGGCGTGGGAGGGCAGCGGGTGCTTGATGGCGTGGGTAACGCGCACGCCTGTAGCTGGCTTACGGCCTGTGTTTGCGACCACTATTGAATGAGAGTGCACGATTGCGCCGGGCGTACCGTCGGCGCTGTCGTCAATCTTCACGCCCCATGACTGGACGAGATAGGAGATAACACGAGGTCTCCCCTCGGTGTACCACTTGAAACCCGCGATCAGCAGTGCGGAGACGAAGGGCGCAATCAGCTTTGCCCAAGTCTCGACGGTCTCCATATCCATGACGATGCTCTCCCGACGCCCCCGCGTCGCGCTGGGCGCACATTAACAGGACCGCATAACACCCACCAGCGGCCACCTAAGGTCACCCCTCAGGCTGCGGGTGTGGCCTCAGCGCGGGGGTAGGTGAGGGCCGCTTCTCCGCTGGCTTATCCACTCGTTCTACGTAATTGGATTGATCCGACGCGGGCTGGCTGCTGCCGTTGCGCGGCTTCGTGTAGCCGTACAGGCCGCACACTGGCCCGATGATTGAGTTAGCGTCCAGCCCCGGTGCTGCCCAAGCTGCCTTGATGGTCTCGCTGGTGTTGCCCCAATAAGCAAACCTTCCTGTGCCATCCATGGTCATGAAGGGGACCTGCGTCCAGGCTGCACAGTCGATCAGTATCTTGCGGTAGGACCACACACCGTACTGATTCCCCAGCGGGATTCGCTGCCATACGTCCACCCAGGGCGGCGTAGCGGACAGGGAGGGTTGATGCACCTGCCCACCCCCTCGGACCCCGTGCCATCCCGCATCCGTCAGTAGCGCGGTACTCAATGGCGATTGGGCTACCGCTTGACTGGGGGCTGTCAGAATCGAAAGCCCAACTAAGAGAGTGAGTGGGATTGAGTTCACGGATGGGCTTCCTTGCGCAATCAGGGCAAACGATGCCTCGACGAGAAACGCTGGTCAACTCTCTAGCGCATCCTCTGGAAAAGGTGACGGGATCATCGGTCGTAGTCAGCGCGGGTCCTAGACAGGTCGCTTTGGAGGTCCTGATGAATGACCGTGTGCGAGATGCCATAGAATTGTCGTAATCAAAGGGGGAGGGGGTTGCGATGGCTTTCTCGCGTCAAGAGTCCATGGAACTGCGGAAGCAGCACAATGACATGTACGACAAGTACGCTTATTTCTTATTGGCGGCGACGGGTACAGCGATTGGGTTCGGACTGCAAAAGCTTGATGGGCTTGCGCCAAGCATTGCCTCATTCGTTTGTGTGGCAGCGGTCGGCCTGTGGGTTTTGAGCTTCTATCTGGGGTTAAAGCGGATCGAGACGGTGATGATGGTCGTGCGAATTAATGCTGAACTGGCCGCTTTTCTTACGCCAGAGCGAGAGACGCAAATTTCAGGGAACCACATTGCGCAGACAGAGCAAATCGCATCGCAACAAATGGAGGAGTTCAACATTAAGAACGCGCGGCTTATGAGGGCGCAGTTCTACCTGCTAATCGCGGGGGCAGTATTCTTTATGGTATGGCGAGTTATGCAGATGTTCGGGGCGGGAAAGTAAGAATTTTTTGAGATGGAAGGGAGGGGTAGTTTGATCGGGTGCGCGGTAGCCCTATGGATCGCGATGTAGCCTAGACAGGGAGCTCGGGGTCACTGCCGCCTGTTTGGGTGTACGCCTCAACTGCCCTGAAGGCCACCCCTGCCACTGCCGCGCGACACAGGTCTAGGCTCAATATCCGCGCATAGCTCGTCATGGTCACGCCCTCCCGCTCGTGGCCTGCCACCTGCTGCACCACTTCTTTGGGAGCCCCGCCGTTGAGGGCGGATGTGATGAAGGTGGCGCGCAGCGCATGGAACACTAGGCGACGGTCGGTGATGCCGAGGGAACGGATGCGTCGGCCCCACGTCTTGCCGATGCCATGACCTCGCTTACGGTCCGGGCCGCCTGGCACTAGTCCCGGCAGCAGATAGCCATCAGGTGTGGCGTCCGCAAGCGCTGCGACGGTGGGCACGATGGCCGGGTGAATCGGGACCATACGCACCGCCGCGTGTGATTTGCCTTCGCGGACGTGCAGCACTTGGGCTGCTGGATCGTAATCGGACACAGAGAGGTTGCAGACCTCGTTCAATCGCATCCCCGTATACAGCGCCAGCAGAGTCAAGGGGTACAGCAGAGGTTCCCTTCGATCATCCTTCAGCCCTCTCAGCACGACCAGCAGTTCCCCTTCAGTCCACACTCTGCGTGTAGCCTCCTGCCCGCGCTTCGACTTCTTCAGCGTCGCCTGCATCCTGTCGAAAGGATTGGCGTCAATCTGGCCGCGAAGCATGGCCCACTGGAACCATACGCGGCAGGCGGATACTTCCTTTGTCTTCGTCACCCTCGACACGTCGCGGGGCTGGATTACCTTGGCAACGAACTGCCCGGCAACGATACGGGTCACGGTAGCAATCTCGGTGCTGCGTCCGACCCACTGGACGAACGCCTTGCACCGCTTCTCCACCTCAGCCAGAGACTGCGTCGTGAGGTCTCCCGAGCGCTCCTTAAGGAAGCTCTCTAGGCTGTCCGCTACAGTTGTCCCAAGCTGGCCTAGCGCAGCCCTGTGCGCGCGCTTTAGGCCGTCTGTGTCGATGGGGTGGCCTGCCTGTTCCTGCTGGCTGACATACTGTTCCACGTCGTTCGATACCTGGGCATACACGTCGTTGGCGCTGACCTCGCCCGATTGACGCATTGCGTAGCTCTCTCGCGCCCGCTCAACGATCAGTTCTGGCGACCACTGGTCGATGCCGTCTCGGATCAAACGTTGGGCCACCTCAGCGCGCCTTATGTAGACCTCAGGACCATGCTCAGCATTTCCCTTGCCGATGGCGACTGCCCACGCCTTCCATCCCGCGATTATTGGTGCAGCCAGTTCCACGGCGTCAGATAGGGAGTTGGTGCCTAGCGCCTGCACGAGGTCATGCCTGCCTACGATGCGTTGCACAGAGCGAGGAAGCACATAGCGAGCGGAGTAGCTGTTGCCACGGCGCTTGATGCCGGAGGGGAGGGGCATTGTGGTGCGGGTACAAGGTGCGGGCACAAAGGGTACAGCTGAAAGCCTTGTGGCAGTAGCCTCAACGCTTTGCCGAACTTGTCTTAACGGCTCCTGTTTCCGGCACCAGTTGTAGAAAAGCCCCGGCCCAGGTCGGGGCTTTTTGTTTGCGGCGGTGGTAAACGATTGATGGAAAAGGTGCTTATCCCTGTTGCCATATGGATGAGTAGCACAATCTATCGTTGTGAACTCTCCGTACCTGGGGTAGGTCACTAGCCATGGCTAGTCGCTTGGCTTCTCTATCGCTTACGACAACACTTGAATCGAGCCTGCGCTCTTAGCGCGGGGTCTCTGAGTAGAAATCCCGGCAAATTGCGAGGATGCGGTTTGAGGTCAAGTGATTCTTGATCTTGATCTTGATTTTGAGCCAAGCTAGCTGAGGGCCATTGCGCTTTTCCTCGATTAATCAAGAGTAATCGAAACAGTCGCTAAGGAAGGTTGAGTAGGTGCCGCTCGGCTTCCTTTAGTACCAAAGACAGCCGATCAATCGTTTCACTGGGCAGGGAGTCTGCCTTGGCGGAACCCAATGATTCTGCGAGATACCATCCAAGTTGCTTCTTGGTTGGTTCCTTGGCAATCGAGAGTGCCTCCTGTATGTGCGCCATTGCGGCCTTCCCGAGAACATTTTCTAATGCCATTCCCTTGAATTCACCAGAAATGTCCTCAAGAGTCAAAACAACTGAGGTCGGAAGGAACCACTCATTGATATATTTATCTCTCGCTTTTCGACCTTCCTTATCGTCGTCAAGGAGAATAACGAAGGGAACGCCTTGTCCAAGCATCTGACTGATTAGTGGGCCTGATGAGCCCGATCCGCTTCCCGGGATCAGGCTGAATTTCGGTTTAATTTTTTTCTCTCTTTCCGCGATCTTTAGGGCGTAATAATCGGAAATTCCTTCGATGATTACATATGGACCGGCACCAATTACGGCGGGAACTACGTACTCTAACTTCTCAATTACCGGTTGGAAGTAACTCGAGCGAGTCGGGTAGTCCGCGACAAACCTTCGGTAGGGGGTCGCCGAGACCTTCGTGGGCTTTGTGTCTAAGCCGAAGCTATCTTCCTTTTCATAGTCGAGCGCGGCATTTTCTACTATATATGCTGCCCCAAGCCAGCTTGGGTTTATCATGTGATGGCTATGCGTCGAATAGATGATCTTGTTGCCGTTCGACGCGATTCTAGAGAAGCTGGTCAATAGTTCTGCCTGGGCCTTTGCGTGCAGGTTCGCTGCTGGTTCATCGAAGATGAATATAGTCTTCCGTTGCTTGGCCTGTTTGAAGCCAGTGAAAAGTAAAAAAGAAAAGAACCATCTAAAGCCAAGTGAACGTTCGTTGATTGCGTATCGCGATTCACCGTCTGAAACGTAAAATGATGCATAAGGAAGGCCGCCTTTTTCTGCGTCAATGTTCCATTCGACGGCAATGCTCTTGGCGGAGATAGCTCGCTGGAAAATTTTTTGCCAGCTTCCGAGAACTTCCTTGGTTATCGCGTTTGATAGTTTTTGAAACAATGAATCGATCGGGCTTCTGCTGGCGCTGCCGAGAAGATTTGAGAGCCAAAATGCGTTCGCCTCCTTCGCCTGAAATTCATCGATTCGTTTGCATACGTGCTTTCCTAGGTCTAGTCCCTCACCCAGGCTATCAAGAATGTCTTGAAGGACAAAGCGATAGTGGCGATTTACGCCGGTTTCGTCGTCGTGCTCCCTAAGGTAAATTCGCTCCGGGAGATTTACGAGAAATGTTGGGAAGTATGCAATTTGTTCGAGGTGTTCATTTATATAGCGCTGAACCAGTGTCCATAGGTCTACATTATCTGATCCGGACGCCGGTCGCCGGTAGTACTTGAACTTTGCCTCTTTTCCCTTCTTGACGCGAAAATCGAAGTTCCAATAGTTCACCGACTGTTTGAGCGCACTATCCTCAAACACGAATGTGCGTGTCACTTGGAAAGGCTCTGATATATGTGCGGTACTTATCGTGTGCTTCTGGATTCTTCCGATCTTCTCGATTTCCTTTACATCTTTATCATCAAGAATAACGGTCGCTGAAATTTCAATTTTGCCGGTAAATGCCGCCTTCCTGTGTAGCGGAATCAGGCTAAGTGCCGAGGCTTGCGCATACTGGCCGTCAAACAGGCTGGCAATGGATTTGTCGCCAGTAGCAAAGTGAGAGATGGCCTCTAAGATCGTGCTTTTGCCACTTTCGTTAAGTCCGATGAGCGTCAGGACTGGACTGGTAGATTTGCCCTCCATATCAATGGAAAGGTCTTCGGCCCCTTTGAAATTACGAATCGCGAACTCAAGGATCCTTGCCATTTGCTCCCTTCCTGATTGCGTCTACGCTTTTTACATCTAAGGCGGCGAAAGTTCAAGGCGGCCATGCGGGGGTTGCAATAAGCTGGCGGTTTGGCGGCTGGTGCATCCAATTAGTCCAAGTCTCGCGTCACCGATCACCCCAGTGGAATCGCGGGAGGCTCACGCACGGGCCTGCTTTGCCGTTGGTGCAGGTATCCCCTCGGTGGTCCGACGAGATCCGCCCATAATGGGAGGCCGCGTAGGAGGATCCCGCCAGCCGAACATTTTGGTCCCGCCGCCAAAATAGCAGGGTGCCCTGGCCCTGATTGGAGCCTTCTATTTGGTTTTCAGTGGAATTTGTTGGAGAGGAAAAGGAACTCGTCAGGTACGAGGCCGCGCATGCTAGACAAAGTTTTGCAGAGCTGATTCTCACTGGAGTTAACCTTTCGTGCCTTGATTGCTCTGTTCGAGGCTGCGGGCAGCAACTCGGTCCCATGGGCGCGAATCGCATAAACTACAGCCTTTGTGCATGCGAGAGCAGTCATGTCCTAGTCAGGCGTGCATGAATTAGAGCGAGTTTGACCAATGTGGGCGCGGCACTTGGGTGCTTCTTGCGACAGCGCCTGTGTTCGCATCGGCACCGTTATCGCAAAAGAAAGGAGATGGATCTTGAAGGGGCGATTAAGCTCTAGAGAGCCAAGCGTCATGTTCTTCGCACCAGTCGAAGAAAAGGATCAATTGTTCTAGTTCGTAAAGGGCTTTGCTTAGCTCTCCTTGGATCTTGCGATCACTGAAGCTAGCTATCGATCTTGATATGGTCATGTCAGCCAAAAACTCATGAGCCATGCCATTACGGTGGCTCACGACGCTTTTTAGGAAATGTATGAAATCGGGACGAAGCCCTTTTCTCTCAAGCTCTCCCTTGGTGTGCCCGAGTGTCCAGCGTTCCATGCTATCAAAGGGAACGTCGAACAAGCGCGTGAGAAGGCCTTTTAGTGCAAGTTCCAGAAGTTGCGCCTTCCCCATGAAAATTGCGTATTGCTCGAAAAGTGGGCGACCCTCGTACTCCGACATCTTGTCAAGCACCCTCCGTTGGACATCTTCCTTGGACACACTTGCGGCGTTGACCATCCTTTAGCTCCCAATGAATTATTCCCTAAGCTCAGAACTTAGTATGACGCGAGAACATGCCTCTCGCTAGCGGCTACGGGTCGCCTGTGACAAGCCTGGTGCCCAGTGCATTCCCATCAAGAATTTCGATGTATTTTTTTCAAGAATCTCAATGGCGAGCCGGACCTTGGTGTCCCCAATATTGGAACGAGTCGGGATTCTTCCCTCGGGCGCGAGAGAGGCGTTTCACCGACTTCGAGTAGTTGTGTTTCGAGACGTAATGCAAGTGGTGGATCCTTCCGTTGATAGATAGCGAATTACACTCAAAGGTTGTGATTATGGATATGCCCAATAGCTCAATTGAAGTGTAGCCAGTGGATCGGGCATCTTCTCCGCGTTCCGCCGCTTCTTGAGGCCGCGGGACGATCTTCATCCAGACGCAAGCTTACTTTCTGTTCTAAATTGACCTTGCTGCACATAATGAACAGTCCGGCCAATCTCATCGCTTGTGCCAAGCCGTAATTTTACATCTGGGCCCGAAGATCGGCCGCATGAGACCTCAGGTTCGAGATCCAAGTACTTGCGTGCAGCTATCGAGTCTCAAGGCTTGGATCGTGATTTACGCACAAGGCAAGATTTGGGTCATTGGCTCGGCGGAACACCTGACGCTTGATCGCCCTTGCAACTAGGTTTGATAAGTCGCCGCTGAATGCGTTTAGTACGGTTTGTAGGCTCTTGCAAGGTCCATGTGTGCCACGGTTGAGGGTGAGATTGACGATGATTATCGTCGCCGGTATCTGTAGGCTGTCCTACCGGATTTGCCCATGGATTGTTACATCGATCACCGATCTCCCGTACTGTTAATGGCTACGGCTACGGCTACGGCTACGGCTACGGCTGCGGCTACGGCTACGGGTGCGCGGCACTGGCTCACAGCTGAGGGGCGTGGCGCCTCCCCGCGCTTTACTGTACTTTCTCTGGCGGGACCGGTACTGCCGGAGGGGGGGATGAACGACATTCTTGATGCAGTGAGCGCTCGAATTAAAGCGCCTTGGTTCGGCTACGCCGTCTTGGCATTCATTGCCTTCAACTGGCGAGGCATATTTTTACTGGCAACGACGGAAGGTGCACCCCAGATGCGGCTCGCTGCATTCGACGCAGCCACGAGCCACTGGACTCTGTTCACTTTGCCTTTGGCGGTAGGGATCGCCGCTACTGCAGCTACACCATGGACCAGATTTGTCTTCGCGTGGCTAGCTAAGAGGCCGTTCGAGCACATAGACGATCTTCAGCTTGAATCCGAGCATCGTCGAACCGTCAGGAAAACTGAGCTGGAACAATCTCGCTCGGCCCTCTTGGCGACACAAGAGGCGGAAGTTATCGAGCGGGCAAAGCGTGACGTTGAAGTCCAGAAGATCAGCGATGCTGAGGTTAAGGAGCGTGCTGAGGCTCAACTGGAGGCCCTGCGTCAGAGGCGTGATTTCGAGTCGAGGAGCCAGGATAGCGAGCCTTGGTTCGCTCGGCTCTCGCCCGCGGAAGTTGAGCTTCTGAAGCAGGCAGCTAAAGATGGTTCCGGAAGCATCATGCGTCGTGACTTCATTGGCGGGCGTGAGCTGCAGGCCGGTGGGCTAGTTTTTGGGCGGAGCAGTACGCGCGAGTTCTTGCGATACGAAAGTGCGCTTGAATCGCTACTTAAGTGGTCCCTAGTCAGAGCGGTTGGAAAAGGGACGTACGAGCTTACCGAGCAAGGGTGGACGGCGGCCGAGTCCCTGTAGCTTTTGCTGGCCGATTGATGGGGACGAGTAATGTACTCCCCGACGGCGTTTGCCGCACTGGCCGCCGTGCGTCGAGATCCTTACGATCCTTCCCGGTCCCCTTATTGACGTCGACGCTCCACTACGTCGCTCTGCCGCGTAGAAGTTGGGATGAAATGGATGGCAGGCTGGTGGAAGTAACTGGAAATTTGAGGGTTATGTCCCTTAGGTACGGGGCGATAACGGTGGCGTTGATAGCGCGGTTGTTCTGCATGCCAAGCCAGTGCCGGACAAGGCGGCGTCCGTGGAAATCTCTCAGTCCAGTTGTCGAGGTCTGGTGCCCATCCCGCGCTGCACATGCGCGCGGTCCGCTGGCTGTTTGTGCAAGATCGCCTGGCCCGATCCGATTTGCTGGGGCTGCTCGCGCTGCTGTCGCGCCTAGGGCTGGATCATGAGAGCGATGCCGTCGCTTTTGTTGCGATGGAGATGCTGGATGAGGGCTGGTTGGACGAAGGGCTGGATCTGATAGAGCTTATGCTGTTGGCTACTACCGCCCGCATGTAGCACGTGTTTCCGGCGCCGTTGCACGGACGCTTCACGGCCTTAGGCCAATCGGTAGCAGCGCCCGGCAGTGCCGGCCCATGGCTGGCAGCATCGAAGCCAGCAACATGTCGCTTCCAGCACCCTAGATCGGCCAGTCGCGTCATATCACTCAAGTCTTTGCGGCGACCACGCGTTCGGTCGAAGCATTCCATACAACTACTACTAAGCGGAGAACGTCACGCGCCTCACGGACTTTCAGGCTGTTAACGCCATAGCGCGTCGTTCGAACCCGCGCGACGATCCATGCGCGTCTTCCGTTGTCGCAACTGCCATCAATGTTGCATGCGACACTGCTTCCCGCTCCTTCGACGCATCCGAACCTTTCGGATTTTTCTCATTGAATCGAACGTGCAGGCGTAAACAACATGGCGCGCCACCGAAAAAGGGTGGCCGGGCATCCAAACCCGAAGACGTTTAGTTTTTTACGCTTGCCAGTCGGCACCGTCCTGAAGCGGTGCCGGCTGGCAATCCGTCGGCCTTTATGGCGGGCGGTGCGTGGGGATCTTCGGATCCGCCGGTCTCAGCTAAACGTCCCGGTTTGGAACCCGCACCGTCCGCCACCCGCCTCCGCGCGGTGGCGCTGTTAAGTACAGCCACGGAAGCCGACGCCATGACCACCCGCAAGACTCCGCCGTTCCCCATCGATGACCCCATCAACGACGACGCCAACCCGGCCGACGAACTGAGCACCTTCCAGGGCTGCCTCCGGCGCATCCGTGATGGCGAAGGCTCCGATGGCATGCTCTGGCCGGAAGAAAACCTGTCCGAAGGCCGGCGCCAGTCGCTGGCGCGCATCGACCGCGCGGCCGTTGCCATCCTCACCGCGGTGGAGATGCTGCACGCGGCCAGTCGCTGCGAGTCGGTGGCGACGCCCAAGCGCCATCTGGATGAGGGCGTGGTCGAGGGGCTGTTCTTCGCCTGCCGCGAACTGGCCGAACTGGTGTGCAGGGAAGTCAGGCCAAGCTGATACGCTGCGTCTGCACGCCGCGCCGCGCGGCCCCAGGGATTGTGTGCCATGGCATCAGGGAATGTGTTGAGCCGGTCCATCCTCGTCGCAGCCCTCGTGGTTGCGGCTGCACTGCCTGCGCTGGCAGGGGCCGCGCCGGAAGCCGAGACCGCCCGTTTCGTGCGCGAAACCCGTCAGCTGGAAGTTTCTCCGCTGCAGCCCGGCGCGGATGACATGCGGCGGTGGCTGTTCAACTGGGCGCTGGAAACCCCGGACTATCAGGCGATTATCTGCCCGGTCCTCGGGCTGCCCGAGACCGTGGATGAGGAAACCTCGATCGCGCCGGAAGTACTCGCGCAGCAGACATTCGGAAACCTGGCGTACCAGATCGCCGAAGGCAGCGACGGCGACGAGCTGGATCGGCAGCTGGCCGGCGTGGAAAGTGCGCTGAAGGCCTACGCGGTGTTCATGAAGGCTGATCCCTCGTTGAAGATCCCGGGCGTGGATCACCTGGCTGCGCTGAAGAAGGCTGGCACCCTGCGTGCGCATGTGGCGGCGGTCATCGAGGAGAAGTGCGGCGCCGATGCTCCCCGGGAAACCCTGAGTCTGGACGCGGAGGATGCAGCGCCGTCGGACCTCACGGTGTTTCTGGGCGATTTCCTGCGCGGCACCAGCGTGGTCTATCCGATGCAGGTGGGCCAGTGGCAGGCGGTAAATGAGCGCCGGTACGACGATGTACTGGGTGGCGCTTCGGTCCGCTTCGAGCGGCCGGGCGACAAAACCGGCTGGATCGACCTGTACTTCTATCCCGCCGGCGTGCAGGAACCGGCCCAGCGGCGGGAGACGGCCGAAGGCGAGCGCGAGGCGTTGCTGGACGCGCGCAGGGAAAAGATGGCCAGCGAGCGCGACATGTCCCCGCTGCAATCCATGGTGGTGCCGGTCGCCAGTCTCGGGCCCGGTGGGCCTGCACGGGTGGATGCGAACGTGCTGGACTTCCGTTACAGCCACGAGGGCACGGCCTACAGCTCGGTGATGGTCTTCGCGATCGACCGCATGTACGCCATCAAGCTGCGCTACAGCGTGGAGGCCACCGCGGCCAGCCGCGAGCAGGCGCGCCGCGAGGCGGAAACCTTCTTCAGGACACTGCTGTCGCGGGTTGAGATCACCAGCTTCGGCAGTTGCGGCGGGGCGCCTGCGGCGGATCAGCTGTGGCTGCGCATGGGCTGCGTGGGTGCCGATCCGCTGCTGCCGGTAGTGGGCGAGGGCCAGCGCGAGCTGCGCTTCGAGTACCCGGCGGTCCATGACGCGGCGGGACAGTAGGGGTGCCAGCCATGCAGCCGGACGATCTCTACATGCACCACGCCCTCTGGAAGCGCCTGCCGCACGGCGCCTGTGTTCGCTACACGGTGCTGCACCACCTGGGCACCGGCCGGTACGCGGTGCAGAGTGCCGATTTCTTCACCGATGATGACCCGGCGGCGTTCACCCGGTTCGAGCGGCAGTTCGTCGAGCTGCTGCGCGAGCAGTGCCCGCTGCAGCGCTGCACCTGGTTCGATTCGATCGAGAAGGCGGTGCAGGCGCACGACCAGGACTTCGCGGGGCTGCCAGGCACCCCCTGGCTCCATTCCTGAATACGTTCATCGGGCTTTGCCGATTCCGGCATCCGCGCACCCTGCGCACCCGGTGCGACAACGTGTCGCAGCGATATCCGGCCACTTCCTGCGCTGGATCATTGTCAATGCTCTTCTTAAATGATGCGTGACGGCCTAAAATTGAAAGGCTGACTCGACCCCACCTCACTGCCTGTCTCAACCGCAGGCGGAACCGGCTTTGGCCGGAGCGGGCAGGACGGGGAACGGCATTCCCTCGCAATTGGATCGACCGATGATTCCGTTGAAAACCCTTGGGCGCTGGTTGCGCCCGGGCCTGCTGCTGTCGTTGCTGGTGATGCTCACCGGTTGCGATGCAGTGGCCATCCTCAGTCCGAAGGGCCAGATTGGCCAGGATGAGAAGACCCTGCTGATCACGGCCACCGTGCTCATGCTGCTGGTCGTCATCCCGGTCATCATCATGACCCTGACCTTCGCGTGGAAGTATCGCGCCTCCAACACCAAGGCCCGCTACGAGCCGAAGTGGTCCCACTCGACGGCGATCGAGGTGGTGGTGTGGTCGATCCCCTGCATGATCGTGCTGGTCCTGGCGGTGCTGACCTGGCGGTCCTCGCACGCGCTTGACCCGTACAAGCCGCTGGAATCGGACGTCAAGCCGGTCACCATCGAGGCGATCTCGCTGGACTGGAAGTGGCTGTTCATCTATCCGGAAGAGAAGGTTGCGGTCGTCAACGAGATCAAGTTCCCGGTCAACACCCCGCTGAACTTCAAGATCACGTCCGACACGGTGATGAATGCGTTCTTCATCCCGCACCTGGGCAGCATGATCTATTCGATGGCGGCGATGGAGACCAAGCTCCACCTGATCGCCAACGAGACTGGTGAATTCCCGGGCATGTCCTCGCACTACAGCGGCCTGGGCTTCGCCAAGATGCATTTCACCGCCTATTCGGTCACCGATGCCGAATACCGCCAGTGGCTGGACCAGGTCCGCGCCGGCAAGGAGACGCTGAACCAGGCCTCCTTCAAGGCCTTGGGCGAAGCGAAGAACTCCGAGTGGTACCCGGTGACCTACTACGGCACCGTGGAAGAAGGCCTGTTCGACTGGGTCCTCGCCAAGCACATGGGTGACAACAAGCACTACGGCATGAAGCATTCCCACGCGGGTGCCGCAGCCGCCGATGCGTCTACCCATGAAGCGCACGAGGGGCACGCCCCGACCGAGGCGCATGATTCCAAGGAATCCGGGAAGAACCTGGATGCCACTGACGCAGACGAACACGGTGGCCATGAAGGCCACATGGGTTCGGGAGAATGAACATGCTGGGAAAACTCTCTCTTGAGTCGATCCCCCACGATCCGATCGTACTGACCACCCTGGTCGGCGCGGTGCTGGGTGGCCTGGGCGTCATGGCCCTGGTCACCAAGTTCAAGCTGTGGGGCTATCTGTGGAAGGAGTGGTTCACCTCGGTGGATCACAAGAAGATCGGCGTGATGTACCTCATCGTCGCCTTCGTCATGCTGCTGCGCGGTTTCTCCGACGCCATCATGATGCGTACCCAGCAGGCCATCGCCGTCGGCGGGTCCGAGGGTTACCTGCCGCCGCACCACTACGACCAGATCTTCACCGCCCACGGCGTGATCATGATCTTCTTCGTGGCGATGCCGCTGATCACCGGCCTGATGAACCTGGCCGTGCCGCTGCAGATCGGTGCGCGCGACGTCGCGTTCCCGTTCGTCAACTCGCTCAGCTTCTGGCTGTTCGTGTCCGGCGCGGTGCTGATCATGCTGTCGCTGTGGATCGGTGAATTCGCCGCCACCGGCTGGCTGGCCTTCCCGCCATTGTCGGGTATCGAGTACAGCAACAATGTAGGTATGGACTACTACATATGGGGCCTACAGGTCGCGGGCCTGGGTACCACCCTGAGTGGTATCAACTTCTTCATCACCATCCTGAAGATGCGCACCCCGAGCATGAAGCTGATGCAGATGCCGGTGTTCACCTGGACTGCCCTGGTGACCAACGTGCTGATCGTCGCTGCCTTCCCGGTGCTGACCATCACCCTGGTGCTGCTGACCCTGGATCGTTACCTGGGTACGCACTTCTTCACCAATGATGGTGGCGGCAACGCCATGCTGTACATCAACCTGATCTGGATCTGGGGTCACCCGGAAGTCTATATCCTGGTGCTGCCGGCCTTCGGCGTGTTCTCCGAGGTCATCGCGACCTTCTCGCGCAAGGCACTGTTCGGCTACAAGGGCATGGTCTACGCCACCGCCTGCATCGGCGTGCTGTCGTTCATCGTGTGGCTGCACCACTTCTTCACCATGGGCTCGGGTGCCAACGTCAATGCCTTCTTCGGCATCACGACGATGATCATCTCGATCCCGACCGGTGTGAAGATCTTCAACTGGCTGTTCACCATGTTCCGTGGCCGCGTGCACTTCACCACGCCCGTGCTGTGGACCATCGGTTTCATGGTCACCTTCGTCATCGGCGGCATGACCGGCGTGATGCTGGCGATCCCGGCCATCGACTTCGTGCTGCACAACAGCCTGTTCCTGATCGCCCACTTCCACAACGTCATCATCGGCGGCGTGGTGTTCGGCATGTTTGCCGGCATCACTTACTGGTGGCCGAAGATGTTCGGCTACCGCCTCAATGAGTTCTGGGGCAAGTGCGCCTTCTGGTGCTGGTTCATCGGCTTCTATGTGACCTTCATGCCGATGTACGTGCTGGGCTTCATGGGCATGACCCGTCGTCTGCAGAGCACCGTGAACCCGGCTTACGAGCCGTTCCTGCTGGTTGCTGCCGTGGGCGCCTTCATCGTGGGTGCCGGCATCCTGTGCCAGATCATCCAGGTGGCCGTGTCGATCCGCGACCGCAAGAAGACGGCCGATCTGACCGGCGACCCGTGGGATGCCCGTACGCTGGAGTGGGAAACCTCTTCGCCGCCGGCCTTCTACAACTTCGGCGCCCTGCCGGAAGTCACTGAGCTGGACGATTTCTGGGAGCGCAAGCAGCGTGGTGAAGCCTGGCCGAAGCCGGCCAAGTACACCGACATCCACATGCCGCGCAATACCGGCACGGGCGTGGTGATCGGCGCATTCAGCATGGTCTTCGGCTTCGCGATGATCTGGCACATCTGGTGGCTGGCCATCATCGGCTTCGTCGGCATGATCGCCACGTTCATCTACCGCACCTTCGACCAGGACGTGGACTACTGGGTCCCGGCCGCCGAGGTGGAACGCATCGAGAACGAACACCGCAAGCACCTGGAAGCCCAGGGCCTGGTGAAGTCGGAGCTGAAGGCATGAGCACCAATACCTCGACCCTGAGCCACGGGCACGCCGCGCACGCGGCGGCCCATGGCCATGACGACCACGAGCACCACGACACCGGCGGCAATACCGTCTTCGGTTTCTGGGTGTACCTGATGAGCGACTGCCTCATCTTCGCCTCGCTGTTCGCCACCTACGTGGTGCTGGCCGGTGGCACCGACGGTGGCCCGGGTCCGAAGGACCTGTTCGAGCTGCCGTTCGTGGCGTGGGAAACCGCGCTGCTGCTGACCTCGTCGCTGACCTTCGGCCTGGGCATGATCGCCATGCACCGCAAGCAGGTCGGCCAGATGTTCCTGTGGCTGGGCGTGACCTGGCTGCTGGGCTTCGGCTTCATGTGCATGGAAGTCTATGAATTCCAGCACCTGATCCATCAGGGCTATGGTCCGGACCGCAGTGCCTTCCTGTCGGCGTTCTTCGCCCTGGTCGGTACCCACGGCCTGCACGTCAGCGCCGGCCTGCTGTGGCTGCTGGTGATGTTCGTGCAGCTGAAGAAGTACGGCCTGACCCCGACCAACAAGACCCGCATGGCGTGCCTGAGCCTGTTCTGGCACTTCCTGGATCTCATCTGGATCGGCGTGTTCTCCGTCGTCTACCTCAATGGAGCGCTGTAATGGCACATGACAACCATGCACATGACCACGCAGCGGGTGGCGAGAGCCACGGCAGCGTCAAGTCCTACCTGATCGGCTTCGTGCTGGCGGTGGTGCTGACCGTCATCCCGTTCTGGATGGTGATGTCCGGCGATTTCTCGCGCACCGCCTGCGGTGTGGTGATCGCGGTCACCGCGGTGCTGCAGATGCTGGTCCACCTGGTGTTCTTCCTGCACCTGGACCGCTCTTCGGAAAGCCGCTGGAACGTCAACGCTGCTGCCTTCACCATCGTGGTGATCGGCATCATCGTGGTCGGCACCCTGTGGGTCATGCACAACATGAACGTGCACATGATGCACTGACGTCTTCGCGACGTTGCCACACGCTAAAAGGCCGCCCTTCGGGGCGGCCTTTTTGTTTGGGTGGTGTGGTCGCGGATCGGTAGTGCCGGCCGCTGGCCGGCAGTAGATCCACGCCGTGCGTGGATGCCTCTTGGGGGTCAGAGCCCTTTCCTGCGGAAAGGGATCCGACCCCTGCGACCTGGTAGATCCACGCCGTGCGTGGATGCCTCTTGGAGGTCAGAGCCCTTTCCTGCGGAAAGGGATCCGACCCCGCCTTACCCCACCTTGCGCAGGAATTCGTCCGGGTCCATCGGCCGGCCCAGGTGGTACCCCTGCAGCTAGTCGCAGCCCAGCCCGCTCAGGTACTCCTGCTGCTCGCGCGTTTCCACGCCTTCTGCCACCACCTGCAGCTGCAGCGAGCGCCCCAGCGCCACGATCGACGACACGATGGCCGCGTCTTCGGCGTTCTGCTCCAGGTCGCGCACGAACGCGCGGTCGATCTTCAGTTCGGTGGCCGGCATGCGCTTCAGGTACAGCAGGCTGGAATAGCCGGTGCCGAAATCATCGATGGAGATGTGTACGCCCATCGCGGTCAGGTCGTTGAGGATGGCCAGGCTGGCTTCCACGTCCTTCATCGCCGTGGTTTCGGTGATCTCCAGGGTCAGCCGCTTCGGCGCGATCGCATGGCGGGCCAGCACGTCGCGCACGTTGTCCACCAGCGAGGGCGAGGAGAACTGCAGCGGCGACAGGTTCACCGCCATCGTCCATTCGGGGTGGCCCGAATCGTGCCAGGCGCGCAGCTGCGCGCAGGCCTGGTCCAGCACCCAGTCGCCGATCGGCAGGATCAGCCCGCTGCGCTCGGCGATGGGGATGAACACATCCGGGGCGAGCATGCCCAGCTCCGGGTGCTCCCAGCGCAGCAGGGCCTCGGCGCCCACCGCGGGCGTGCCGGCGGCGACGAACTTCGGCTGGTAGTGCAGGCGCAGCTCGCCACGGTCGGCAGCGCGGCGCAGGTCCTGCAGCAGCCGCAGCTGGCGGTTGGCGCTGACCTGCATCGACGGGGTAAAGAACGTATAGCCATTCCGGCCGCCGTCCTTGGTGTGGTACATCGCCGCGTCGGCGTGCGCCATCAGTTCGCGCTCGGTGGCCCCGTCGTCCGGGTACAGGGCGATGCCGAGGCTGGCGCTGACCTGCAGTTCGGCCGCATCGATCAGGAACGGCTCGGCCACGGCGGCGATGATGCGCTCGGCGACCACCACCGCATCGTCCGGCTCATCCACGGCCAGCACGATCACGAACTCATCGCCGCCCAGCCGGGCGAAGGTGTCCTGCGGGCGCAGCAGGTTGCTGACGCGCTCGCTCATGCGCACCAGCAGGCGGTCGCCCAGCTGGTGGCCATAGGCATCGTTGACCGCCTTGAAGCCGTCCAGATCGCAGAACATCACGGCAAGACCGTGGTTGCGGCGGCGCGCCTTCTCGATGGACTGTTCGATGCGATCCTGCAGCAGCATGCGGTTGGGCAGCTGGGTCAGCGGATCGTGCAGGGCGGCCTGCAGCAGCTTGTCGTTGGCCTTTTCCAGCGATTCGGCCAGCAGGCCGGTGCGCTCGCGCATCTGGCGGTCGAACAGCGACGCGACCAGGGCGATGCCGATGGTGCCCAGGGTGGTGACGATGACCAGCACCGCCAGCCAGCGGCTGTCGATGCCGCCGTCGATCACTGCGCCGCAGATGCTGCCATCGGGGAAGCGGGCGGCGGCCATGCCGGTGTAGTGCATGCCGACGATAGCCAGGCCCATCACCAGCGAGGCCAGCAGGCGCAGGCGCAGGGTGCGCTCACCCTCCTTGCGCAGGCGGAAGGCGATCCACAGCGCGGCACCCGCCGCACCGATGGCGATCAGGATGGAAGCGATGAACCACAGCGGGTCGTAATCGATGCCCGGCTGCATGCGCATTGCGGCCATGCCCAGGTAGTGCATGGTGGCGATGCCCAGCCCCATCAGCACCGCACCGGCCAGCAGGCGGCGGCGGGGCAGCTGCGGGCGCGAGACCAGCCACAGCGCATAGGCCGAAGCACAGACCGACACCGCCAGCGAGTACAGGGTGATGGCCAGGTCGTAGCCGATCGGGATCGGCAGGTTGAACGCCAGCATGCCTACGAAGTGCATCGACCAGATGCCCAGGCCCATGGCCAGGGCGCCGCCGGTCAGCCACCACCGGGCCACGCGGCCTTCGGTCGTGGCCAGGCGGCCGGCCATGTCCAGTGCGGTATAGGACGCCAGCATGGCGACCAGCAGCGAGAAAACAACCAGACTCTGGCTGTAGGTGCCAGTCATTGAACGTCCTTCGGGGGCGGAGTTGGGGGCACGGAGGCGCGGACTATAGCGGCCGCGGGGTGCTGCACTTTAGTGCATCAAAGTGTGATGTTCATCTCATATTAGGAGATGTCATGACCGGGGCGCCCTCATGCCGGGGGTCGCAGCGCCTGCGACTGGGCTCGGCTATCCTCCTTCACCTCCCCGCACCGAAGTCCTGCCCCATGGCCAAAGCCCGCCTCACTGCCTATGTCTGCAACGAATGCGGCGCCGAGTACAGCAAGTGGCAGGGGCAGTGCACCGAGTGCAACGCCTGGAACTCCTTGTCGGAAATCGTGCTGGAGAGCGCAGCGGCAGCCAAGGCGCCTGCGTCGCGCCGGGCTGGCTGGGCCGGCAAGATCGACCCGCCGAAGATCACCGCTCTGAAGGACGTCGAGCAGACCGAGCATCGCCGGGTCAGTACCGGCATCGGTGAGTTCGACCGCGTGCTGGGCGGCGGCCTGGTCGAAGGCGCGGTGGTGCTGGTCGGCGGCGACCCGGGCATCGGCAAGTCCACCCTGCTGCTGCAGGCGGTGGCGAAGATGGCGGCGGTGCTGCCGGTCCTTTATGTAACCGGCGAAGAGTCGCTGGCCCAGGTGGCCGGCCGCGCGCACCGGCTGGAACTGCCGCTGGACGGGGTCAACGCGCTGGCCGAGACCGGCGTCGAGTCGATCCTGCAGCACGCGGCCAAGGCCGGCCCGCGGCTGATCGTGGCCGACTCGGTGCAGACCCTGTGGACCGAAACGCTGACCGCGGCGCCCGGCTCGGTGAGCCAGGTGCGCGAGAGCGCCGCGCGGTTGGTGCGCTTTGCCAAGGAAACCGGCACTGCCGTGTTCCTGGTTGGCCACGTGACCAAGGAGGGCGGCATCGCCGGCCCGCGCGTGCTCGAACACATGGTCGACGCCGTGCTCTATTTCGAAGGCGAGAGCGGCAGCCGCTTCCGCCTGCTGCGTGCGTTCAAGAACCGCTTCGGCGCGGTCAACGAACTGGGCGTGTTCGCCATGGGCGACAAGGGCCTGAAGGAAGTCTCCAACCCGTCGGCCATCTTCCTGTCCGGTGCCAGCACCCATCAGCCCGGCAGCTGCGTGATGGTCACCCGCGAGGGCACCCGGCCGCTGCTGGTGGAAGTGCAGGCGCTGGTCGATGCCTCGCCGCTGTCCAACCCGCGCCGTGTCGCCGTCGGCCTGGAGCAGAACCGTCTGGCCATGCTGCTGGCGGTGCTGCACCGTCATGGCGGCGTGCTGGTGGGCGACCAGGACGTGTTCGTCAATGTCGTAGGTGGCATCCGCGTGCAGGAGACCGCCGCCGATCTGCCGGTGCTGCTGGCCGTGCTGTCGTCGCTGCAGGACCGGCCGCTGGCGGAAAAGACGATTGCCTTCGGCGAGGTCGGCCTGTCCGGCGAGATCCGCCCGGTGCCCAATGGCGAGGACCGCCTGCGCGAAGCGGCGACCCATGGATTCAAGCGCGCCATCGTGCCCAAGGCCAACGCTCCCAAGGGCGGCACGGTGAAGGGCATGGAAGTGATCGCGGTCGAGCGCCTGTCCGAGGCCATCGACGCCGCGTGACCAAAAAAGGGGACGGAGGGGATTAATTTGAATTAATCCCCTCCGTCCCCTTTTTGCGATGCAGTAACGGTCAGCTTCGCTGTGCTAGTTTTCCCGGCTCGACGACGGCGCCTCGTGGCGCCTTGTGTGGCAAGGAGTAACCGATTTCATGCAGGACCCGACGCTCAGCACCCCCGCCGCCGAAATCCGCCGCGCAGGGGTCGATCTCAATGGACTGATGACGGTGCTGGGCAAGCACCTGTATTCCACCCCGATGGTGGCCCTGCGCGAGCTGGTGCAGAACGCGCACGATTCGATCATCCGCCGCCGCCTCGAGCAGCCGGGCATCGAGCTGCCTTCGCGCATCTCGGTGCAGGTCGATGCCGCCGCCGGCGTGCTGCGCATCACCGATACCGGCGCCGGCCTGACCCGCCAGGAAATCCACGATTACCTGGCCACCGTCGGCGTCGGCTACACCCGTGGCCTGCGCCAGGGCGGTGATGACCAGGACGGCCTGATCGGCATGTTCGGCCTGGGCTTCCTCTCGGCCTTCGTGCTGGCGCGCCGGGTGAGCGTGCGCACCACCTCTTACCAGACGCCGGAACTGGGCCACCTGTATGTGTCCAGCAACGCCGAGCAGTACACGGTGAGCGAAGTGCCGGCGCGCGCCGTCGGCACCGAAGTGGAGCTGGAGCTGCACGCTGATTTCCTGCCGCTGGCCAACGAGGCGCGCCTGTACGAGGTGTTGGGCCGCTACTGCGCGCTGCTGTCCGAACCGATCTTCATCGGTGCCGCCGCCGAGGCCCTCAACCCCGAACCGCCGCCGTGGCGCGGGCAGGGCGAGGTGGCGCTGCACCCGGTGCAGGCGCGTCGCCAGGCGCTGCAGTTCGCCGCGCGGTTCGAGCATGATTTCGAACCCATCGTGACCGTGCCGCTGCGCGCCGACGCCGACAGCGATGCCACCGGCATGCTGTGGGTGCAGGACGGCGCCACCTACGGCACCAGCGACAACCGCAACCTGTCGGTGTTCGTGCGCGGCATGCTGCTCGACGACGATGCGCGTGACCTGTTGCCGCCGTGGGCGGGCTTCATCGGCGGCGTGATCGAATCCTCGCGCCTGACCCCGACCGCCAGCCGCGAGGACCTGCAGCGCGACGACCAGTACCGCGCCGTGCAGCATGCCCTGCTGGAAGCGTTGATCGACGGCCTGGCCGAGGTCGCACGGCAGCAGCCGGAAGCATGGCGACGCGTGCTGGCCCGCCACAACGAGGCACTGCTGGGTGCGGCGCTGTGCGATGAACGCCTGTTCGAGCTGCTGCTGGAACACGTGCGCGTGCCGACCTCGCAGGGCGACCTGCCGGCCAGCGCGCTGCCCGCGCGTGGTGCCGTGCACGTGATCCTCGACAACGGCGGCGGCTTCGAAGAAATGCTGTTCCGTGCGATGGGCGTGCCGGTCGCGCACGGCCATCGCTATGCGGTGGTGCCGTTCCTGCGCCGCTGGACCCAGGCCAAGGGCCTGCGCCTGGTGGAGCTGGGCACCGAGCAGGGCAACCGCGCGCTGTTCCGCACCGATGACAGCTTGGATGCGGCGCAGCTGGCGTGGCTGGGCGAACATCTGGGCGATGGCGAGCAGCTATTGCCGGCGCGTTTCAGCCCCGAAGCGCTGCCGGTGGTGGTTGTACCCGACCGCGAGGCCGAGCTGAAGCAGCGCCTGGAAGACGACGAGAACGACAAGCGCGTATCGATGGCCGCGCTGCGCCTGGCCCGCCAGTTCACTGCGCGCATCGAGGCGCGCGCGCCGTCGCGGCTGTATATCAACCTGGACAACCCGGCCGTGCAGGCCTTGCTGCAGGCCCAGCGAGAGGGGCACCCGCAGGCACCGGCGGCCGCGCGCTTGCTGCGCTCGCTGAAGATCATCGTCTCCGCGCAGGGCCGCCCGCTGGCCCGCGGTGCGGCGACGCCCGGCCCGGATCTCAACGGCGCCTTCAGTGATATCGCCGGCGCTCTGCAGCAGATGCTGCGCTGAGCACCGCACACACTTTCTCTCCTCCAGCCTCACGCTAGACAGGAGCACCAACCCCCATGGATATCTGGAACTGGGTCGAAAAGCTGCAGGAAGACCTGCGGCAGGCCGGCCAGGCGCAGAACGCGCACCTGCTGACCCGCCTTGCCGACGAAGTCAGTGAACTGCAGGTCGACCGTGTCGATGCACTGCTGCCCGAGGCGCGTGCGCTGGGCAAGGCGCTGGACAACCCCTGGGTCGACGTCTACGTCGGCCACTGGGCGCTGCGCAACCGCGTGGGCAACCGCGTTGAAGGCGAGAGCGCGCTCGGCGAGGCGGTGTCGCTGTTCGAGCGCGCGCATCGCGAGGACACCCTGGAATGCCCGCAGTCGATCTGCGTGACCCAGGATCTGGCCGCCTGCTACGGCAACATCGACGGCCCGGGCTGGGTGCCCGAGCGCATCGAGGTCTGCGACGAAACGCTGGCGCGCATCGATCCGACCTGGGCCTGCTTCCAGTGCCTGAGCTGCGAGAAAGCCGATGCGCTGCTCGATGACGGCCGCGCGCAGGACGCGCTGGATTACCTGAAGGCGCAGGCCGATGCGGTGGAAGCGCGCGGCAAGGAAGTGTTCGACAGCTTCCCGGAAATGCAGATCAAGATCCTGCTGGCCAGCGGCCGTGCCGACGAGGCGATGGTGCTGATCGAGCAGCGCGAAGCTGAGGTGGCCGCAGCCGGCGAGTACGAACCAGCCAACTGCACGGTGCCGCGCCGCCTGTCGCGCGCGTGGGCGCTGGCCCAGCTGGGCCGCGACGAAGAGGCGCTGCAGCAGCTGGTACCGTGGAGCGAACTGACCCCGAACACCTGGCGCCTGTGGGCCAACACGGTGGCGCTGCTGTGCAGCCGCGACCCGGCCCGCAACACCTGGGACCTGGGCACGCGCTTCAACACCATCATCGAGCACTTCGCCAGCGTCGGTGCCCACCGCCTGGTGATCGAGCTGGCGGCCCTGAGCCTGGAACTGGCCCTGCAGCGCGGCGCGCGCTGGGTGGCGCAGCGCCAGCTTGGCCTGGCCCGCACCCACCTGGCACAGCTGCGCCAGGACCGCGGCGCCGGTGCGTTGGTGGCCGGCCTGGCCGCCCGCATCGATGCACTGCCCGACGTTGAACCGCTGCCGGTGCCTGCCGCCGAGCTGCTGGCCTGGCTGGAAGCGCGCGGGGAACAGCAGCAGTCGCGCGATCCCGAACGCGAGGCGCAGTGGCTGTTGCAGGCGCATGCGCAGTGCCCGGATGACGAGGCGCTGGCCGAGGTGGCCGCATCGGCGCTGAACGCCTGTGGCGCGCAGACCGAAGCGCGCGCGTTGCTGTGGGACTTCGTGCGCGCACATGCCCAGGAGGACGGCGCCGCTGCCTACACGCTGATGCGCTGGCTGACCGAGCAGGGCGACGACGATGGCCTGCGCCGCCTGGCCGACACCTATCGCGGCAGCGTGCCGGTGTTCGCGCACTGGTGCGAGGTGCAGCGCGCACGCCGCGTGTCCGACTGGCCGGCGCTGGAGCAGGCCGCACAGGCGCTGCTGGCGCTGTCGCCGGGCTCGCACGGCGCGCGTGGCACGCTGGCGCGCATGTACATGGAAACGGGCCGCTTCAGCGATGCGCAGGCCTGTTACGCGCAGCTGGTGGAAACGCTGGAGGATCCCAATGCCGCGCACTGGGACCACATGAGCGCGGCCAGTGCTGCGCGCGATTGGGACGCGGTGCGCCGCTCGGCCGCGGCCATCGGCATGGAGCTGTCCAGCCAGGACGGCGTGGTCGAAGAACCGTGGGGCTGGGTGATCATCCGCAGCCTGGAGCAGGGCGAGCCGATGGAGTACTACGCGCGCCGCACCGGCCCGGTGACCGCGCGCATCGTCGAGAACGCGCCGGCCAACCGTGCCCAGCAGGTGGGTGACTGGGTGGTGTTCGATGCCGCGCTGGTGCACCCGGCACCGGAAGAGGAAGAGCAGCGCCAGCACTTCATCCCGACGTATGCGCAGGTGCACGTGCTGGAACGTGGTGGCTTCGAGCGGAGCTGGCTGATTGACGGCGCGCACCCGGGCGAAGAGGCCTGGAATGCGTTCACGGAAGGTGCCGAAGCGCAGGGCTGGCAGGTGTGGGCGCACAGCCGCCCGGATTACACCGTGACCGACCCGGATGCGGACGAGGGCACGCTGCCGGGCCTGCTGTTCACCGTGGCCCAGCCGCAGGGGCATGCGCCGCTTGCGCTGCACCGCTACCTGCAGCAGTCCACCGCCGGCTGGTCGCACCCGCAGTGCTGGCTGCGCCTGGCCGAAGCCTGCAACCAGGACCGGCAGCCGCACCTGGATGTGATCGAGCGGTACGGCTTGTAATCTCTACCGCGCTGCGCGCTCGCCGGGCATGGCCCGGCGCTACCGGTCCCCGGTGGGTGCCGAGCATGGGCTCGGCTCTACACACCTGTCCCATGCCCTGAGGTGGGTGCCGACCGTTGGTCGGCACGCCTTTACCGCGTATGCCCGAACACCAGCTCGATGACGAACTGGCTGCCGAAGAACGCCAGCAGCAGCAACAGCATCGCCGACAGCGTCCAATGCACCGCCTTCGTCCCGCGCCAGCCGTAGCGGCGGCGGCCGATCAGCAGCACGCCGAACACGATCCACGACAGCACGCTGAGCACGGTCTTGTGCACCAGCTTCTGCGCCAGCAGGTCATCGACGAACAGCACGCCGGTGACCAAGGTCAGGGTGAGCAGGGCGAAGCCCACGGTGATGACCCGGAACAGCAGGGCTTCCAGGTCGGCCAGCGGCGGCAGTGCACGCAGCCACGGACGGAACTCGCGGCGGCGCAGCGCCCGTTCCTGCAGCCACAGCATGATCGCCAGCAGGGCAGCGATGCTCAGCGTGGCGTAGGCCAGCAGGGCCAGCCAGGCGTGGCTGGCCAGGCGCCAGCCCAGCACCTTGCTCGGCTCATGGCCGTAGCCGTGGTAGACCGCCAGCAGCAGCGCGGCCAGCGGGAACACCACCACGCCCAGCGCCGACATGCGCCCACGCGCACCGACCAGCGAGGTCAGCCAGGCCATGCCCAGGCCGACCAGCGACAGCGCGGCGAAGAAGTGCATGTCCGGGCCGCCGGTGGTGCGCATCGCCACCAGCACGTGGTAGCCGCCGTGCAGCAGCATGGCCGGCAGCGCCGGCCACAGCCAGGTGGGTGAACCGACGGCATCATCGCGGCCAAGCGCACGCACCAGCAGGGCGCTGGCGGCCAGGTAGAGCAGGGCGGCGATGAGAACGATTAACATCGTTGCAGTTTCGCATACCCCCGGGATGCTGGCGACGGCCCCGTGGTCGCAGCCCGGGAAGGCGGGCGGACCCGTTATACTGTCTGCCTTATTGTCCCCCGCTTTCAGACAGGTTGCGCCGCATGTTCGAGTCCCTGACCCAGCGCCTTTCCGGCACCATCGAGCGCCTGCGTGGCCGCGGCCGCCTGACCGAGGAGAACATCCGCGAGGCGACCCGCGAAGTGCGCATCGCGCTGCTTGAAGCCGACGTCGCGCTGCCGGTGGTGCAGGCCCTGATCGAGCGCATCAAGGTGCGTGCGGTCGGCCAGGAAGTGCTGAAGTCGCTGACCCCGGGCCAGGCCCTCATCAAGGTCGTGCGCGACGAGCTGACCGCGGTGATGGGCGCCGAAGCCAGCGACCTGAACCTCAACGTTCCCGCCCCGGCCATCATCCTGATGGCAGGCCTGCAGGGCGCCGGCAAGACCACCACCGTGGGCAAGCTGGCCAAGCACCTGAAGGAAAAGCGCAAGAAGAAGGTGATGGTGGTGTCGGCCGACGTCTACCGTCCGGCCGCGATCGAGCAGCTGAAGACCCTGGCCGAACAGGTCGGCGTGCTGTTCTTCCCGTCCAGCGCCGACCAGAAGCCGGAAGCCATCGTGCGCGCCGCCATCGACGATGCACGCCGTTCGTTCGTCGACGTGCTGCTGGTCGATACCGCCGGCCGCCTGGCCATCGACGAAGCGATGATGGCCGAGATCAAGGCCCTGCACGCGGCGGTCAACCCGGCTGAAACCCTGTTCGTGGTCGATGCCATGACCGGCCAGGACGCGGCCAACACCGCCAAGGCCTTCGGCGATGCGCTGCCGCTGACCGGCGTGGTGCTGACCAAGACCGACGGTGACGCCCGTGGCGGTGCCGCGCTGAGCGTGCGCTACATCACCGGCAAGCCGATCAAGTTCGTCGGTGTCAGCGAAAAGCCGGAAGGCCTGGACGTGTTCCACCCGGACCGTATCGCCAGCCGCATCCTCGACATGGGCGACGTGCTGTCGCTGGTCGAGCAGGTCGAGCAGCAGGTCGACAAGGACAAGGCCGCCAAGCTGGCCGAGAAGGTCGCCAAGGGCAAGAAGTTCGATCTGAACGACATGCGTGACCAGCTGGAGCAGATGCAGAACATGGGCGGCATCGGCGGCCTGATGGACAAGCTGCCGGGCCTGGGCAACATCCCCGAGCACCTCAAGCAGCAGGTCAGCCAGGGCAAGGAAGTGCCGCGCATGATCGCCATCATCAGCTCGATGACCAAGAAGGAACGGCGCAACCCGAACCTGCTCAATGGCTCGCGCCGCGCGCGCATCGCCAAGGGCTCGGGCGTGACCCCGGCCGACGTCAACAAGCTCATGAAGCAGTACATGCAGATGGAAAAGATGATGAGCAAGATGGCCGGCGGCGGCATGAAGGGCATGATGCGCAGCATGAAGGGCATGATGGGCGCCATGGGCGGCCGCGGCATGCCGTTCCGTTGATGACGGCCCCGGTCGCAGTGTGATGCAGCGCCCGAGCCTACGCTCGGGCGGCGGCGCAAACGCCGCAGCAGGCGGCTGGGCAATGGGCTCGACTCTACCCCTCTCCTGCGCGCACCATGGGGCCCGTCCGAAACGATAGGCCGCCCCGCTGATGTCCGCTGTCACTGCCCGCGCCGAGGCGTTCTGCCAGCGCTTCGGTGTTTCCGTTCCGATCCTGCTGGCACCGATGGCTGGTGCCTGCCCGGTGTCGCTGTCGGCCGCGCTGGCCAATGCCGGCAGCATGGGCGCAATGGGCGCGGTGCTGTCGCCGGCCGCAGACATCGGCCGCTGGATGGATGATTTCCGCGCTGCTTCCGCTGGCCCGGCGCAGGTGAACCTGTGGCTGCCGGATCCGGCACCCGTTCGCGATGTCACCGCCGAAGCTACCAGCCGGGCCTTCCTCGCCCAATGGGGCCCGGACGTGCCCGCCAGTGCCGCCGATGCCACGCCGGCTGATTTCGACGAACAGTTTGCTGCCTTGTTGGCTGCGCGCCCGGCGGTGGCCTCGACCATCATGGGTGTGCTGTCGCCGCGCCACGTGCAGCAGTTGAAGGACGCCGGCATCGCCTGGATTGCCTGCGCGACCACGCTGGCCGAAGCCCGCGCTGCGCAGGACGCCGGTGCCGACGCGGTGGTGGCGCAGGGCGCCGAAGCCGGTGGCCATCGCGGTGCGTTCGACCCCAGCCTGGCCGAGCGTCAGCTGGTGGGCCTGTTCGCGCTGCTGCCGCGCCTGGCCGACCACCTGCAGATTCCGGTGATCGCTGCCGGTGGCATTGCCGATGGGCGTGGCATCGCGGCCGCGCTCACGCTGGGCGCCAGCGCGGTGCAGATCGGCACTGCCTTCCTGCGCACGCCGGAAGCGGCGATCGCCTCGGCGTGGGCCGATGGCCTGGCCGCCACCGAGCCCGAAGACACCTGGCCGACCCGTGCCTTCAGTGGCCGCCTGGGCCGTGGCCTGGCCACGCCCTATGTGCGCGCCGCTGCCGCCGAAGGTGCCCCGGCGCCGCGCCCGTACCCGGTGCAGCGCGGCCTGACCGCACCGATGCGCAGGCAGGCGGCGCAGGAAAACCGCCTGGCGGCGATGCAGGCCTGGGCCGGGCAATCGGCGTGGATGGCACCGGCAGCACCCGCTGCCGATGTGCTGCGCGACATGTGGCAACAGGCGCAGGTGCTGCTGCGATGACGGTGTCCTGCAATGGCCGGCCGGCGCAGGTGGAGGATCTGCTGCCGGCCCTGGTCAATTACGGCCACTTCACCTCGATGCAGGTGCGTGGCCATGCCGTGCAGGGGCTGGCTCTGCATCTGGCGCGGTTGTCGCAGGCCACGCGCGAACTGTTCGGCAGCGAACTGGATGTCGTGCAGGTGCAGGCCTGGATGACGCAGGCGCTGAAGCAGGCGGGGCAGGGCGATGCCTCGCTGCGGGTGACGGTGTATTCGCGCCACTTCGATTTCCGCAACCCGCTGGCGGCCGTGCCGGTAGACGTACTGGTGGCGGTGTCGGCACCGGTGGCGCTGACCGCACCGAAGCGCGTGCGCAGTGTGGTCTGGCAGCGTGAGCTGCCGCAGATCAAGCATGTGGGCACGTTCGGGCTGTTTGCCGAGCGACGTGCGGCGATGGCGGCGGGCTTTGACGATGTGCTGTTCGTATCGGCCACGGGCGGGATCAGCGAGGGCAGTACCTGGAACCTGGCGCTGCACGATGGTGAACGGCTGCTCTGGCCGCAGGCGCCGGCCCTGCGCGGGACCGCCGAGGCGCTGCTGCAGCGGCACTGGCCAGGCGCGCAGGCCACCCAGGCGCTGCGGGTAGCTGATCTGGCTGATGTGAAGGCGGCCTTCGCCTGTAATGCCAGCGGCCTGTGGGCGCTGGAGGCCATCGACGGGCGGGTGCTGCCGGGGTCGCAGGCCTTGGCTGAACAGGGCAGGGCGGTGCTGACGGGCGTGCCGTGGGACGCCCTTCAGCAAGGCGTGACACAGCGGTAGTGCGGGGCCATGCCCCGTGAGCGCAGAGGCCGGGTACCGCCCGCCGGGCATGGCCCGGCGCTACCGTGAAGGATGGCCACCCATGGGGTTGGCTCGGCCGCGCTCTGCCGCTATAATCGCCCGCTTACCTCGCCATCCTGGCGACTGGGCAATAGGAAAAACACCATGGTCAAGATTCGACTGACCCGCGGCGGCGCCAAGAAGCGTCCGTTCTACCACATCATCGTGACCGACGTGCGCAGCGCGCGCGACGGCCGCAACATCGAGCGCGTTGGTTTCTACAACCCGGTCGCCCAGGGCGGCGAGAAGCGCATCGAGCTGGACCTGGCCCGCGTTGACCATTGGGTCAAGAACGGCGCCCAGCCGACCGAAAAGGTCCGCAACCTGATCAAGGAAGCGGCCAAGTCCCAGGCCGCTGCGGCCTGAGTCTGAAGGGCCACGCTTCGGCGTGGCCCTCTCGGTTGACGAAGATGAAAGATATCGAGCGCCGCATCCTGCTGGGCAGGGTTGTCGGCGCTTTTGGTGTGCGCGGCGAAATCAAGCTCGAGTCCTGGACCGAGCCTCGTTCCGCCATTTTCCGTTACCAGCCGTGGATCCTGCGCAACCCCAACGGGCAGGAATCGACGCTTGAAGGCGCTCGTGGCCGTGACAGCGGCAAGCACCTGGTCGCCCGGTTCCCTGGCGTCGAGGACCGTGATGTCGTCGAAGCCATGCACGGCACCGAGGTCTACGTGGCCCGCAGTGCGCTGCCGCCGCCGAAGCCCGACGAGTATTACTGGGTCGACCTGGAAGGCCTGGATGTGAAAACTACCGAGGGCGTTGCCCTGGGCCAGGTCTCGCACCTGTTCAGCACCGGCGCCAATGATGTGGTCGTGGTCCGTGGCGACCGCGAACGGATGATTCCGTTCGTGCAGCCGGACTTCGTCAAGTCGGTCGACTTCGAGGCCAACCTGGTCGTGGTCGACTGGGATCCCGAGTTCTGAGTGTGGGCATGCGGTTCGACGTCATCACCCTGTTCCCCGAGTTCCTCGCCCAGTCCGCTGGGCTGGGCGTGGTCGGGCGCGCGCAGGAAAAGGGTCTTTTCAGCCTGCACGGCTGGAATCCCCGTGATTTCGCCGAAGGCAACTACCGCCGGGTGGACGACCGTCCGTTCGGCGGTGGCCCGGGCATGGTGATGCTGATCGAACCGCTGCAGGCCTGCCTGCAGGCGATCCGGGATGCGGATCCGACCCCGGCACGGGTGGTCTATCTCAGCCCGCAGGGTGCGCCGTTGACCCAGGCCAAGGTGCGGGAACTGGCGGCATTGCCGCGCATGGTCCTGCTCTGCGGCCGTTACGAGGGCATCGACGAACGCTTCCTGGAGGCCAATGTCGACGAGGAGATTTCCCTCGGCGATTACGTGCTGTCCGGTGGTGAACTGGGCGCGGCGGTCATCATCGATGCCGTGGCACGCCTGCAGGAAGGTGCCCTGAACGACGCCGAATCGGCGGCACAGGACAGCTTCGAAGGTGAACTCGGTCTGCTCGACTGCCCGCATTACAGCCAGCCGGCCCAGCACCCGCTGGGTGACGTGCCGGACGTGCTGCGCTCGGGCAACCACGCGGCCATCGCCGCCTGGCGCCGCCAGCAGTCGCTGCTGCGTACCGCCGAGCGGCGCCCGGACCTGCTGGATGAACAGGCGCTGGGCAAGGCCGACCGCAAGTTGCTGGACCAGGGCCGCCAAGCCCGCAAACAGAAGGCCAGCCCCTAGCGCAGGGCTGGCTTTATCGGCTATCATGGCCAATTCCCGCCAGCCCCGGCTGGCGCGCGCAGTACCCACAACAAACGTGCAGCACAGTTCCGTGACTGCATGAGCCTACGTTGTCGACACGACACGCCCACCCGAACAAGAATCGGTGTAACCCATGAGCAAGCTGAACAAGTCCATCGTCGCGGAATTCGAATCCGCCCAGATCACCCGCGAACTGCCGAAGTTCAGCCAGGGCGACACCGTTGTCGTCAACGTGAAGGTGAAGGAAGGTACCCGCGAGCGCGTGCAGGCCTATGAAGGCGTTGTCATCGCGACCAAGAACGGCGGCCTGAACTCCTCGTTCACCGTCCGCAAGATTTCGCACGGCTACGGCGTCGAGCGCGTCTTCCAGACCCACAGCGCCATCATCGACTCGGTCGAAGTGAAGCGTCGTGGTAAGGTCCGCGCCGGCAAGCTGTACTACCTGCGTGGCCTGGAAGGCAAGGCTGCCCGCATCAAGGAAGATCTGGCTGCCGCTGCTGCCGCCAAGGCCGCACGTCTGGCCGAAAAGGCCTGATAAACAACTTCGGTTGTTGCCGCGACGGCCGCCTTCGGGCGGCCGTTTGCGTTTGTGCGCCGGCCAACGCTATGTTCGCGGCATGAATATCGTTGAACAGCGTTACCGCACAAGGTGCAGGCCGCCCTGCGCCATCTCGACGCGGCGGGCATGCAGCGCCGACACTCAGCACCGCCACTGCATCGCCTGCTGTGGCGCATGGGCATCAACGCGCCACCGCCGATCCTGGCCAGCGTGGCCTCCAACGCACTGCTGATGGGTGTCTGGTTCGCGCTGGGTTGGGGCGTGCTGATGTGGCTGCTGGTCTGGCGTAACACCAACCTGCCTTTTGCAATCGCGGTGTTCAGCGCGCTCCTCGCCGGCGCACTGTTCGGTCTGCTGATGGCGGTCGTGATGCGGGTCATGCGCCTGCGCCGCGGTCTGCCGTTGTGGCGCGACCTGCCGGCTGCGCCAGGCCCCTGACCTGCGACCACGGAGCGCTGCGCGATGCCCGCCAACCACGACGGCGCTATGGAGAATCGGTAGCGGGGCGGGGGGGGGGGGGCGCGGGGGGGGGGGGGCGGGGGGCGCCGGGCGGGCGGGGGGGGGCGGCGGGGGGGGCGGCG